>CAIXDX010000156.1 GCA_903918335.1 uncultured Methylococcaceae bacterium
ACACCTCACCTGTGGGTGGTTTACTAAATTTGTAAGCGCCGTGACTCGTTCCAATCGCTACAGCTAAAGCATCAATTTGAGTTTGTTTGACAAATTCGACAGCCTCATCAGGATCAGTCAATAATTGACTATGACTTGTCTTATTATGACTATCTAGAGCACCCAAGCAGCCAATTTCACCTTCAACCGAAACGCCACAGGCATGCGCCATTTTAACCACCGTACGGGTCACTTCAACGTTATATTCGAAGGTAGCTGGTGTTTTCATGTCTTCTAATAAGGAACCATCCATCATCACAGAACTAAAACCAGACTGAATTGCTTGTGCACAAATATCGGGGCTAGGGCCATGGTCTCGATGCATAACCACGGGTATATGAGGATATTGTTCAACTGCCGCGAGAATTAAATGCCTTAAAAACACTTCTCCAGCATATCGATTAGCCCCAGCTGAACCTTGCATAATCACAGGACTATTACAAGCGTCGGCCGCTTGCATAATCGCTTGAACCTGTTCCATATTACTAATATTAAAAGCAGGAACAGCAAAACTCTGTTCTGCAGCATAATCCAATAGTTGTCTCAATGAGACTAAAGCCATGATACCTCCTCAATATTTGTTTTGATATTTAATAAATCAAGATTAAATTTATGTACTTCGAAACACGCGTTAGCCCTGTTATAAATCATTAGTAAGTAACCTTAAAACCCATTTCTGCACCTCGCCCTGGCTCTGGCGCAAAATTACGTAAATAAGAAGTTGAATTACGAATATTTTCATTGAGTAAATTATTACCTTTAGTAAACAGAATAATTTTACTGCCATAAAAATCCTTGATTTCATATTGGGACCCTAGAGATAACAAATAATAACCAGCAGTAGATGTATCATTCAGCCCCGGATTTTGCTGTGCTTCTGCACGAGTAAAACGTACATTAGCAGACCATTCCTTATATAAATAATCCCATTGAAAGCCAAACCGTAAAGGTGGCATACGTGGCACATCGCCACTATTTACAAATGTACCACGGGTGTAATCACTAAATAGAGTTAAATCAAGAAGACCATACCTGTTTTCCATGACCGGAAAGACCCATTTATTTTCATAACCTCTAAACAATGCATCAGCCTGCTGACTTTGTACCACTGCAGTACAAGCAATATTTACAGGACAAACTTCAGCCAAGCCTGTTATTGGATCTTGTTTAACAAACTGTCCTGTTCGACGTTGATAAATATAATTATTAGCCCAATTATTAAATAAATTAAGCTCTATGCGCACCCAATTAGACTTAAATTTATAAGCTAGATCTAAATTGTAAGATGTCTCCATATGCAAATTAGGATCTCCTAACTCAAAGCTGCGCGTGGCGTCATGAAAGCCATGCGATAACAATTCTTGAACTTGGGGCGCACGTTGTGAGCGCGTTAGAGCCAAAGATACATTATTATGTTTATCTATATCCCACAACGCTGAGGCCGATGCACTGACTGGTAGATATTGATAACTACTGTTAATAGGCAAGCCATTAGGAGAAATATAATTTGAACCTGATTGAGGGGCAATGGTATTTGCTTCGACTCTAGCCCCAACCTGATAAGTTAGAATGTCTTTTGCTAAGGATTCAAAACCAAAAAGGCTATAACTGTTAATAAGGGAATTGGGTACGATAGTTTGATTACCTTGAAAATCCATTGCACTAAAATTACTACTTGATCCTTGTAGCCCCCAAGTACCCTTAAGATCCCCTAAAGGTTTATGATTTAGTTCTAATCGACCTTCAAAAGTTTTATTACTAAATGCAGTACCCGCAATACCTCCATCTAATTCAGTATGATAATAGTCCGTATAAGCAAACCGACTGCGCAAGACTTCAGATAAACTAAACGGTTGTTTAATGTCGCTTTTAAAATCATATTTACTTTGTTGAATGTCGATACGGGTATTAATTCCACCACTACCATCAGGCGCTATACCGTAATTATTGTGTACTTGATTAATTGCCACACCCGCAAAACCAGGGTCAGTTACCCACGACAAACCTGCAGAGCCATTCATGGTTTGGGCGTTAGTATTTGGAACTGAACCTTGGCTGTTTTGAATAACTTTTAGCGTGGGATCAACTGCTTCGGCAGCAAATACATCTATCGCTTGCCCACCGACAGCCATATTATTACGATCTCTGAATAAGCCATCCAAATGATACGCAAATTGATCTTGCCCCCCTTCTGCTTTTAAAGCAGTACTCGTTTCGGCTACCGCAGTATCATAACGTTGCTCAAAAGCTCCTGTAAACGGTCGCTTCATTTGCTCAGATGGAATACGATTATCTAAAACATTTACTACGCCACCAATAACTCCGCTGCCATAAAGTAAGGTAGCAGGTCCACGCAATATCTCAATGCGCTCGGCCATAATCGGTTCACTACTACTAGCATGATCAGGACTTAATTGAGAAAGATCACCATTGCTCATACCACTGTTTAATACTTTGACACGCGCACCACTTTGACCACGAATTACAGGCGTCCCAACACCAGGTCCAAATGATTGACTGGTGATACCGAGTTCTTGTTTTAAAGTCTCACCAATACTATGGGACATTTTTAAGGTGAGATCATCACCTTCGAGCACCGTATTTGGTTCAGCCACTAATGCAGACTTAGATTCTGGAGCTGTAACGGTGATATCTTCTAATTCAATGGGCGCTTCATCTGCATTAGCTGTTTTAAGTAATATTAAAACAGCTAATGCAATTAATTTTTTGTACATGATACTAGGAACTTTCTCAAATGAAGCTTACAGACAACTAAAACTAACGTTAAGAAAAAGTTCTTAAACCTGTAATAATAATTTTCTTTTCTGTTAAATGCTCAACTAATTCAGTCGTATTCAATTCCATTACAGCAGCATTATGAGTATATTCTGATTGGATATTTACATTCAAACCCTGCTCTCTGAGATGCTTTCCTATGAGAGCAATTAAATGACTTTTGCCCGCATGTTCTGGGCCTTCAATAACGATATTGATCATAATCTTTGAATCTAATAATAAATAATTTTTAGGTAGTAAGCATATAAGTATGCCACAAACAGGCAAAAATAACTGACTGAAAATTGTCAAAGTATGGATGTACTAATTGATTCATAAGGTTTCTATTTTTATGTGTTAAACTCCAAAAAGATCAAATTTCTTATATGAATTTATTGTCTGATATGCTTAAAAAATACTCAATCATTAGCAATGACTATTCAAAAATTTAAACCTACTCCCCCTAAAATAGATTACTAATAGTGATAGAAACAATAACATGAGCACTGACATCACTTTAATTACAGGAGCCTCCGGACACTTAGGTGCAAACCTAGTTCGGCATTTACTTGCAGAAGGTGAGCAAGTGCGTGTGATGACACACACAGAAAATGACAATGGCGCACTAAAAGACCTTGTTGTAGAACGTGTCAACGCGGATCTTCGCAATGCTAAGGAAGTATCTAATGCGGTACGAGGCTGCTCCCACATATACCATTGCGCCGCGTTAGTTTCGACCATTGACGGTGATGCCGCGCATAAACGCGAAATCTTTGATACCAATGTTCGTGGCACCATGAACATCCTTCAGGCCGCCCAACTCCACAAAATTAAAAAGGTGGTTGTTTCAGGCTCACTCAGTGCGACTGGCTATGAATCTGATACATCTAGTCATGAAGATATGCCGTTCTACCCTTTTGATCGCCATCTTCCTTACGGCTTTACCAAACATTTAACCGAGCATGAATGCCTCAAGGCGCATGCCAATGGTCTTAATGTTGTCATTGCCACGTCCTGCGCTATCATCGGCCCGCATGATTATGTACCTTCACGCTTGGGCCGCGTGCTTATCGACTATGCTAACGGCTCACTACGTGCGTATATTCCCGGTGGATTTGAGTTTGTATCTAGTCACGATATCGCTAAAGGACATATATTAGCCATGCAACATGGCCGTTCTGGACAAAAATATATTTTCAGTACTACTTACTCCAGCGTAGATGATCTGTTAGCTATATTCAGCGAAGTGACTGGTCGCCCACTACCCAAATTGCGACTTTCACCTTGGCTAATGGCCACGCTAGCAGAAATTGCAGACAAAACTTGGTTCAAGGCATTTCCTAATCGCCCTCGACGTTTTACGCCTGGGGCAGTAAGATTACTTCAAATGCATCGCAGGGCAAGTCATGATAAAGCGAAAGAAGAATTGGGCTACCAACCAACTCAACTGTCACAAGCAGTAAAAGAAGCTTATGACGACTTCGTGCGCCGGGGCTTGATTGTCTCTGCCAAATAAATAAACAATCAAAACCACTTTAACCTCATACCCGAGCATCAAACATGAACAATGCGAAGTCGAATTCACCCCCACCCGGATTTGCGGCAGCCAAAAATCCTCGGCAAAAAGCCCGCGCTTCGGGCATGGATCCAGATCGCTGGTACGTGGTTGAATACGATAATGCGATTAAGAAAGGCGAAGTGAAAGAAGTCACTTTCTGGAATACATCTATTGCTCTCTATCGTGGCAAAGATAATCAACTTGCCGCGTTAGAAAACCGTTGTCCGCACCGCCAACTCAAGCTAACTCATGGTGCTGTAGATAAGTGCAATCTTCGCTGTGCATACCATGGCTGGTCCTTCAGCAATAAAGGCTTACTAGAAGACTATTCACATGACAATTTTGGAAAACCCCTCATCAAGAAACGATTAAAAACTTACCCCGTGCAAGTTCGTTATGGTTTGATCTGGCTCTTCCCTGGAAATCCTGAACTAGTCAATGAACACTTTATTCCAGAAATTCCAGAACTTACTGGAAATAACACTTGGGCAAACTTTGTCTCAGACTTAACTTGGAAAACCCATCATTCAATGGTGATGGACAATATATGTGATTTCTCTCATGCCTTCTTGCATCGCAAATACAAACCCTTTATTGATGCCAAACTAACTCACCACGAGGCTGATGATGATAGAGTTTACCTAACTTATGATGCCTATATGGCTGGCGGTCGGATTTCTGGAATTTTCGTTGACCGGAATCGGGTCAATACCCGTTCAATAGAGTTGTGTTATCAATATCCCTATCAATGGACCAATACAGGTGACAGCATTAAAAATTGGTCATTTATGTTACCCATCAACGAACACACCACTCGCGTATTTTTCCTATTTTATTTCGATGCTTTGACGATTCCACTAATTTCAATAAAAACCCCGAAGTGGCTCACTCAATTTGTGCTAAACATCGCCAAACCCTTGGTGTTTAAGCCTATACTAGAAGAAGACGGGGTAGCTCTCGAAGCAGAGATGTTAGCCTATCAAAGCTATTGGGACGCTCCTCCCATTGAGCTTAACCCAGTAGTACCAATGTTTCAAAGACTAACTGCGCGAAAATGGGAAGAACATCTTTCAAGAAAACAGAAAACGCACTCTAGTGAACTAACCTAACTAGTGCGCTTCATGACAAAACCCTATCTATAAACGTTAAAAATCAATCCTTTTATATAAAAAGATTTCTTCAAATCGAGAGGTTACAATGGAACTTTTGATTACTCCAATTTATGCGGCATTATTAGGCTTGATATTTGTAGTATTAAGCGTAAAAACAATAATAATTAGAAGGAAGAATAAAGTGGCTGTAGGCGATGGAAATAATTTGCTATTACAAAGAGCTATGCGTGTACATGCAAATTTTGCTGAATACACACCTATTGCAATTATTTTAGTTGGATTTGTTGAGAGCTTAAAGTACAACGCAATTCTAGTTCATGTCTTACTCAGTGCTTTTTTGCTAGGAAGAATAATACATGCGTATGGCTTAAGTAAAATAGATGAGGATTTTAGATTTAGAGTTTTTGGGATGATACTGACGTTTAATGTAATTACAATTTCTGCGGCTTTAATTATTTTTAATTCTTTAAGCTGATTTCGCTAGAGATTTACTAAATTGATCAAGAACTAAAAATAACTATAGAAAAGTCAATATACACTTCAATCAAGCATGAAAAATCAACTGACGACAAAACTTGGCATAAAACACTCTCTAAATCTATTTATACTTCATTTAAAATGTTCAACCAAATAAATACTACCTGCTGTTGTTAGATGTCCATAATCCCAAGTAATAAGTGAATCGCCAGTATCACCTAACCTTGTAAGGCAACCATCTTCTGAGCACAAAAATTTAACCGGTGAAATATAATTTATGCCTTGTCTAACCGCTAACTCTTTAAATATCGGATCTAGAAAAGAAATGTTTTTGTTTAATCCAAATTGCATCTTTTTTGGAAGATCCTGAAAAGGATGTTTTTTATAAAATTTATAAAGCTGCTGGGGTAATCTTCCCTGCCACTTAGGCACCGGCCCAATTAAATCGATATTAATTATGCCGATTTTTTTTAACTTAATTATCGTATTTTCAAGTTTTGACCAATTTTCATCACTATATACATCCCAATTTGCGGCTATAACAACTTTATCGGGTTTATTAGTTTCGATGTATTGAATTATTTCATTATTGATTTTTGGGCATTTGTAATTATACAATTGATTCTGTTGATTGCTGTCCATGTCTAATATTGGAGCGCATGCACTCACGGTTCTTTGAATAATATTAAACTCATTTCCAAAAGATGCTTCAAAGCCACGATATAAATGAGCTGCATGTGAATCCCCCCATAATATGAGAGTTTTTTTATTGTTATCAATGTTTGTAACACAGTTTTTAAATATATTAAAGTCTTCACTTTGATCTAAGAAGCATGTGTGTAAACGATACTCTGATGCAAAATTATATTTATAACTAGTTAATTGATTTAATATTTTTGGAATCCTAAATTCAAAGCCATCATGTTTGTAAATTAAGTAACCAACATTTCCAATAATAACCATCAATATAGCTAAAGTAATTGTTTTTACCTTACTAGATTCACCCAAACGAATAGGATTTTCAATAAATTTATAAGTTAACCATGCAAGTAAAATAGAACCAAAAATAGTCACAATACATACATTATTTGCGGGCAATTTATATCCAACAATACTTGCAAACGAAAGTAATGGCCAATGCCACAAATAAAGCGGAAAGCTAATCAGTCCAAACCAAACTAATATACGATTAGATAAAATAACACGATTTAACCAAGCGTTAGAGTCTGCAGAAATAATCAATGTCGTACCTAAGGTAGGTAGCAAAGCCCATGTCCCGGGAAATTCTCTCTCTTTGGTAATAAGTAAAAGTCCTGCGCCAATCAATACGGCACCTAAAAGTGCCTGTATGTTGTTTAACGTATTATCGTTTGATTGGGTGTAAAAAGTATTCATGTAGCGATTAAATTCTCGCTTTTTTGTAGCCAATAATTTGGGTTCATACAATTTCACATAAGCTAATATTGAACCTATTAACAATTCCCAAAATCGTGTTTGTGGTGAATAAAAAGTAGCTATAGCATCAGACTGTGAGCCTCTGATGTTCAGTGCAAAGGAAATGACTGCAATCGCTAGTGTTAACTTTAATAAATTAAACTTTTTTTTCCATGCAATCCATAACAGCAATGGCCACATGATATAGAATTGTTCTTCAATACCCAGTGTCCATAAGTGTAGTAATGGCTTTGTTCTAGGAATATTATCAAAATAGCCACTCTCATTCTGAAGCAAAAAATTAGAAACAAAACCTGCACCAGCAACAATGTGTTTACCTAGTTGTTTGTATTCGTTAGAGAGCAACTCAAACCAACCAAAAGCAATGCAGGTTGCTAGTACTAGTAATAAGGCAGGAAATATACGTTTAATTCTGCGGCTGTAGAATTCAATAAAGCTGAAACTTTCTTTTTCTAAATTATCAAAAATAATGGTTGATATTAAAAAGCCAGAAATTACGAAAAAAATATCTACACCAATAAACCCTCCTTGAAGCCAAGATGGAAAAGCATGAAAACAGACAACAGAAAGAACCGCTATAGCTCTCAATCCATCAATATCTGCGCGATATTTAGGGTGCGTGATGTGGCTACACTTAGCCGGACACATAATTTAAAATAAATGAAAAAATTGTGAGTCCTAATGAGCCGAGAAAAATCTAAAAATTATCCAACTGAGTTCAAGACAGCAGCGGTTAAGTTAGTCAGTGAATCCAACCTGTC
>CAIXDX010000157.1 GCA_903918335.1 uncultured Methylococcaceae bacterium
CAAAAGAGACCGCCACGCCGGCTCAAGGCGCGTCGGTCCAAGAAGATATAGCATCGCACAGGCCTTCGAGCGCCTCCAGGAAAGAAAGGAAGCGCACATCCATGTCATCAAACCGTTCGTCGGTATATTCCATAAATGTCGTTATATGAAGTAAGCCAAAAACTTAAAGCCCAACGCCCAGAAACTTTAGGACAAGCATCACGCATCCCCGGCATGACACCCGCCGCGATATCGTTGTTACTCGTTTATTTAAAAAAGAAAAGCGCCTAATGGAATCTTGTAAAAAATCTCTACTGACCGGTCTTGAAGCGCTCAACATTTCTCTAGAAGAGCACCAAATTGCGCAATTACTAGCCTTTGTGCAATTACTAGAAAAATGGAATAAAGCTTATAACCTAACCGCTATTAGAAACAAAGAAGCCATGATTGGCTTACACTTATTGGATAGCTTAGCCGTAGCGCCTTATATACAGGGCCCCAGAGTTATTGATATTGGTACCGGTGCTGGCTTACCCGGCATTCCGTTAGCCATTTACTATCCAGACATACACTTTACTTTATTAGACAGTAACGCTAAAAAAACACGCTTCGTACAACAGGCCATTCTTGAATTGGGCCTTAAAAATATAGCTGTCAGTCACACTAGAGTAGAGCAATTTGAGCCTGAGCAAACATTTGATACCGTCATCACTCGCGCTTTTGCCAGTCTACCGGACATCATAAGACTAACAACTCGGTTATTAAACGAGCAAGGTATATTATTAGCCATGAAAGGTCAGGGAACAGATATTCCTGAACTAGAAAATGCCCAAACCACAATAATCCCAATCCATGTACCTGATATTGATGCTGAAAGATGTCTGGTTAAAATCCAATTAATTAAAGAATTAGGGGAAACAACGTGGGAAAAATAATTGCCGTAACCAATCAAAAAGGTGGCGTAGGAAAAACCACCACCAGTGTCAATTTAAGTGCCTGTTTAGCTGCTGCCAAAAAACGTGTTTTATTAATTGACCTCGATCCACAAGGCAATGCTGCCATGGGTTGTGGTGTTGATAAACAAGAAGTCAAATATTCTAGTTATGACTTGTTGATGGAAGACGTACCCGCAGCAGCCACTATTATTTATCAAGAGAATATCAATTTTTCTGTTATTGCTGGCAATGAAGACCTAACCGCGGCGGAAATTAAACTAATCCATGCTGACCGTAAAGAGTTACGTTTAGCAGATGCTTTAATTCCAATTAAAGATAACTTTGATTACATATTGATAGACTGCCCACCCTCTTTAAATATGTTGACGCTAAACGCCATGGTAGCGGCAGATAGTTTATTAATACCGATGCAATGTGAATATTACGCTCTTGAAGGTATTTCTGCCCTAATGAGTACCTTACAGAATATTCAAAATACCGTTAATCCTAATCTACATTTAGAAGGGATTTTACGTACCATGTACGATGATAGAAACCGTTTAACCAAAGACGTTTCTGAACAACTAATCCGCTACTTCGGTGATAAGGTATTTAGAACCTGTATTCCAAGAAATATTCGTTTAGCAGAAGCACCTAGCCATGGCTTACCCGGAATTAATTATGATAAATCTTCGCGTGGCACTCTAGCTTATATTGCCTTAGCAAAAGAAATGATCACCAGAAATAAATAACACGCATGACCATAAAAAATCGAGGCCTAGGCCGTGGACTTGAAGCATTACTTGTTAATGTTCCGACGTTAAAAGACGCTCAAGAACAAATACTCATTAATGATAGAGACGTAGAACACAACGAATTAGCTATAAATAACTCTGATAGCGCAACTATTCAAGAGACAACTCAAATGGACGTGCAAATTAATAGTAAACATATCTCTAATTTGCTACAAGAAGCCGAAAGTTTAAGAGCCTTACTAATTGAATTTGAAGAGATACTATTAAACCGTTAAGATTATCCAACTGCACGATCGATTTCCTTACTAAGGCGACACTAAACATTTACTACGTAAATTCGTTTAGTTATAACAACCATTACTATTAATTAAGAGAAAAAATGTCTTCAACTAAACGCGGATTGGGTCGTGGGCTAGATGCCTTATTAGGTGATGTCTCTGTTAAAGAGGATAAAGATAAACAACATCTACAAACATTACCTATTGAATACCTACAACGCGGCAAATATCAACCCCGCCAGGATATTAACCCTGAGAAACTCCAAGAATTAGCGGACTCAATAAAAGCGCAAGGCATTATTCAACCAATCGTTGTTCGTAAAGTTAGCTTTGAAAAATACGAAATCATCGCAGGGGAAAGACGGTGGCGCGCAGCCCAAGTAGTAGGCTTAATTCAAGTTCCTGTTGTTATAAAAGACATCGATGACCGCTCGGCCATGGCCATGGCGCTCATTGAAAATATTCAACGAGAAGATCTTAATTCTTTAGAAGAAGCTGAAGCCCTAAAGCGTTTAATTGATGAGTTTGAAATGACACATCAACATATCGCTGAGGCCATTGGTAAATCTCGAACCACTGTCACTAATCTTCTCAGATTAATAGACTTGCACCCCGAAGTAAAAAAACTATTAGCCAACAATCAATTAGAAATGGGACATGCGCGCGCCTTATTGGGTGTAGAGGGCATCAAACAAGTCACCTTAGCTAATAAAGTAGTAAAAGATGGACTAACTGTAAGAGCTACTGAGCGCTTAGTTAAAGAAAGTCAAACTGAACCCAAAGTAGTTACTGTGAAGATTATTGATAACGACACCTTACGACTACAAAATAGTCTAACAGCAAAAATTGGTGCCAAGGTGACAATTGATCACAAAGAAAATGGCTCAGGCAAAATAGTCATTAACTATTCTAGCCTAGACGAGCTTGATGGAATTATCGAACAATTTAATATTTCTGATTAAAGCTAAAGCTTCATAATATTAAACTAACAAGCTTCCTAATCCTTAATCAACCGCACCCAAGTCTGGATTGTCATATAAACGCGTAGTCTTCCAACCCACAAATTTATCATCATAAAATTTTACATCGTTATCTATAGAAACTTCATAACAAATTCTAAATAACTTAGCGGTTCTAAAAGCATGTAACTCTTCATCTGCAGTTACTTTATCTATGTTACCCACTTGGAATGTTTTGTTTCTAGACTTTCCATTACTTACCCAAAAAACAGTGTAGCAAAGATAACTTTTATCTTTTCTATGATCATATTTTATGGTTCTAGAAACACCCGTTACGCCTGTTGTGGTTTTATTTTTAGGTGGTTTTAGAAAACGAGTCTTGCTACCTTTTAAGACCGCTAACATCTGATCTCGCCAAGTGATAGCCGCACTTAATGACTTAGTCTTACTGCCCCATAATTTATGAGAAAAATATCGACTACTTTCTTTGCCGCGTCTAACGATACGAACTTGAAATCCAAACGTATCTGGCTCAGTAATGTGCTTGTTCTTTGGCAAAATATACCTCTTTAAAAAAGATTCTCGTTGAATTTAAGTTAACGTCAATGTTATGCAGACTCTCTTAAGCTGGTGCATTATAGACTCAACAAAACTTTAATGTAACAATTTTGTAACATTTTACCCGTCAAATTCCTATCATCAATATGAAGCAGATAGTTTATGCACGAGAACACTAGACAATTACCGACTCTTTCAGTGTAGAATATACTCATACCAATACTGTAGTTACTGGTACTGAAGTCTATAACCTTTTGCTTTTTCAATATTTTTGGAGATAATCAATGAGCGTATTAGTTGGTAAACAAGCCCCCGATTTTACAGTTCCTGCCGTACTAGGTAACGGTGAAATAGTTGACTCTTTCAACTTTTCTGATGCAACTAGCGGCAAATATGCAGTTGTATTTTTCTACCCGTTAGACTTTACATTTGTTTGCCCAAGTGAGCTAATTGCTTTAGATCATCGTATGGATGAATTCAAAAGTCGCGGCGTTGAAGTAATTGCGGTTTCTATCGATTCTCATTTTACTCACAATGCATGGCGTAACACCCCCATCAACCAAGGTGGTATTGGCCCAGTTCGTTACACAATGGCAGCTGATTTAACTCATAGCATTGCTAAAGATTATGATGTTGAAACTGCTGGTGGTGTAGCTTTCCGTGGTACATTCTTAATTGACACTAACGGTGTTGTTCGTCACCAAGTGGTTAACGATTTACCATTAGGTCGTGACATGGATGAGTTACTACGCATGGTTGACGCGCTTCAATTCCACACAGAACATGGCGAAGTATGCCCAGCTGGATGGAACAAAGGTGACAAAGGTATGAATGCAAGCCCTGCTGGCGTTGCTGAATACTTAGATCAAAACGCTGATAAATTATAATTAGCAAAAAGCGCAAGCACTCTACAGTGCTTGCGCTTTTTTATTACTTTTGAGCGACATCCGCCAATAATTTATTTCTAACCAAATAGATTGTCGCTAAACCTGCTAAGGTAGGTAGCAGCATCACGATAAAACCAAAAAATGCTCCTTTAGCGGCCAATCCAGCTAAGACGCCAACCACAGTAAGCTTAATTATCCACCAGGCAATCCAAAAGCCAAGTACACCTACAGTAGCCCACTTAACCCCGCTTTCACCAACTTTCATAGCACTTTGATAAAACCATACAACAACCGCAATTGCGGATAATATTGCGATAAACGCCATCTCTTACCCCTCTCAGATAATTTTTATTATAAATTACAGATAAATTCTAGAATTTGTCTGGCTCCAGAGCCACATGATATTCGATAATAGTAGATGATTAAACCTAATTTATATTCCTATGTTTTTCATTGCTGCGCTTAATAAAAGAAGGCATAGCGTATATTACTAAAAATCGCTTTAGCTTCCCCCCTAACTCATTATGACACCTTCGAATTTCCAGCAAAATATTCTTAATTGGTTTGACGTAAACGGTCGAAAGGATTTACCGTGGCAACAAGATATCACGCCTTATCGAGTATGGCTTTCTGAAACCATGCTGCAACAAACTCAAGTCACCACCGTTATCCCCTATTTTCATGCCTTTATTGCCCAATTCCCTACTATTGAAGAGTTAGCAGCAGCACCTATCGATGCTGTCTTACATCTATGGTCAGGCTTAGGCTATTACGCAAGAGCACGTAATTTACACAAAAGTGCGCAGATCATCACCGACTTAGGGTATTTTCCAAATAATCTTGAAGAATTAATGGCCTTGCCAGGGATAGGACAATCAACAGCAGGAGCCATTTTAAGCATCGCCTTTAAGAAAAGTCACCCTATACTTGATGGTAACGTTAGAAGAGTATTAACGCGCTTTAAAGGCATCTCTGGTTGGCCAGGAAATACCCATGTTAACAAACAATTATGGAGTATTAGCAAAGAATTAACGCCTCAGCATCGAGTCGCTGATTACACTCAAGCAATGATGGACTTAGGAGCCACAGTCTGCACGCGTAGCAAACCGCTGTGTGTAAAATGCCCACTTAATAGCCATTGCTTAGCGAAGCTTACAGACACAGTGCACTTGCTACCCACACCGAAACCAGCCAAAGTTTCGCCTGTAAAACAACTCACTTTCTTGTTACTAATAAACAAACAGCAAGAAATAGCACTCATAAAAAGACCTCCTTCAGGAATATGGGGTGGCTTATGGAGTTTACCAGAGTTTGAAAGCATCTCTTCAGCGCTAGATTGGTGTAACATGAAACAACTACCGATTATAAAATCACAAACGCTAGCGCCGCAGCGTCACACATTTTCTCATTACCATCTAGACTTCAGTACCTTAATCATCCATACAGAAAACCCTATTAATTTTGTGATGGAAGCTAATCAAACTGTCTGGTATAAAGAAGCAGACATTGGTGGCCTTGGGCTACCAGCCCCCATTAAATTATTACTTCAACAAAATATTTGAGAACAAGCATGACTAGAATGGTTAACTGTGTAAAACTTGGCATATTGGCAGAAGGTTTTGATGAACCGCCATTTCCTGGCCCTAAAGGTCAAGAAATCTATGACAATATTTCAAAACAAGCATGGAAAGACTGGCTCACTAAACAAACCATGTTGATCAATGAAAATAGATTGGCGAGTTTCGATCCTAAAGCTCGCGCATTTTTAGCAGAAGAAAGATCTAAATTTCTATTTGAAGATAATAACGACATGCCTGAAGGATATGTGCCGCCTAAAGCTTAAAAATTATGGTTATTTGCATTCTAGGGCTGGATCATCAATGCGCACAGCAATCCGTTCCGTGCAAAATCTGGTTGGGACTAGTGTTCGTGATTGGCAAGTGCGTGCCATTACCCGCCCAGAACAATCATTTAGGAATGTCGGCAAATTGACACATTTGCCGCCGATGATTTTGCTTCCTTGATCGTTCGATTGGGAGCTGTATCCGTGCAGAGGAGCAGTGTGAATGATATACAGAAAGGAAAATGCCTTGCTAATCAAAAATTTATTGGACCAACATAGTTTTTGTGGTACATATACAGAAATTATCTAATAACTAGTTATGTGTAAAAACATCAAATATTCATAAAGGGAGTAAAAACAACATGTTTCCAATAATACAAGATCACATTGTAATTCCTATAACACCTTTACAAGACTACAACATACCAATCAGCAAATGTGACAACATGGAAAAAGTTCTAGGGTGGGTTATTCATCTATTGGAAAAAAGTTGGGTAACTAAAGAAATCATTGATAAATTTATTCAAACAGCTTTAAATCATCATAATCTTAATCGACCGCAAGTATAAAAACACATAACAAGGCGCTCGTTCGGATGCAATCTCCACTGTGCTTCGTTTGCACCGCAAATCTTGGTCGTTAGATGCAAAGGTTGGTAAATGAACGAGAATCAAGAATTAGAAAAGCTGTTTGAAGGCGTTGTTCCAGAAAGGCTAAGTGAAGTGCTCTGTCTAGTTGAAAAGCATTCTGCCCAATTCCGCAGAGTTCGCGATAAAAGCGGCTTCACTCTAGATGCGGGAGCGTATGGTGCAATTCAGTTTACCCAAAGGTCTTTAGAGCAAATATGGCTTTTTGGATTTGCAGGTCTCTATTCGCTTCACTGCTACTCGGCGGTAATAGTATTAGCCTGGTGCTATAGCCTGAATTTCGATCTTGAGGAGATTGATGGTTTACCAGACCAGAAAAATGAAAATGAACTTTTTGCAAAACTCATCAAAACTATAGAAGAATTAAACAGCGCTGAAAGCGAATATGACTTTGTTTGGCCCGTTGGAATACCTAATCCAGCAGATGGAAAACCAAAAAATATTGAACAAGCAGCCGTGTTTGATCTTGTTCTAATGGCTACTGCGTACGTATTCTTGCACGAGTTAAAGCACGTAATTTTTGAATCTGAAGGTAATGCTCCGGAAAATCCGCATGATGAAGAATTGGAGTGTGATTCCTTTGCAGCTAATTTCATGCTGTCAAAAAGCGATGATTACTCTAATACTAGCAGCTATTCTGCTGATAAAGTTCGTATGAAAAGATCCATGGGAATCTCACTTGGAAGTGCGTTTCTCGCTGTTGCCACACCTAAGCATAACTTGGGGGGTACTGTTACTCATCCACCAGTACACAAGCGCTGGTCTGCGGCCCTAGGAGAAATTGATTTAGAAGAGAGTGATTACTACTGGCTATATTTTGCCTCGTTAGCGATTGGCTTGATGAAATACAAAGGAATAGATTTCCCACGGCAAACTGTAACTAGTTATAAGAAATTGGCTATTTCAGCAATTGAGGCGCTTGAAAATGGCATCTAACAAATTGCTGCACTCGGATAAATTACTCGCTACACTCATAATTTACCGGTGAGCAAGGCAGTATGTAAAAAAATAAATGTCTGACCTAGAAGTGAGATTCCAACAGTTTATGACGCAATTACCTTCAATTGAGGGGATTGACGGAATTAAATTGTCAGCCGAAAAAAGAAAAAATAAAATAGCTGATTATTTTGGTCTTGGTCGTTCAATAATTTTTGAGCAAAAATGTATCAATCAAGATCAATCAGAAAAAATTCAATCGGAGATTAACACACACTCAGGAAAAGATTATTACCCTTACTTTTACGGTAAGAGGGATATTAATTTATTTATTGATAAATTTCCAGATGCAGAAAATGTAAAGCGCCGTATATATTCTAAGATCACAAAACTCCTTGAAGATTATATGAGCAGTGCTGATAAACAGATAAAATCTACGTCACTCCTTTTTAATATTCAAAGCTATTCTGGAGTTCTTATTATTCTTAATGATAAGGTTAATGTTTTATCACCTGAAGTCATTTGCTATAGAGTTGCTCAGCGTCTTAAAGAAAAAGACTCAAAAGGTACTTTAAGGTTTAATGAAATAGCTTATGTACTGTTAATTTCTGAAACACACCTTTATAAAGGCCAAGTTCCAGTAGCGATACGAATAGAAGCGCCAGGGGCTAAAAACTGCAACCCTCAGATTTCTGAATATTTAGATTATATAGAGCATTCATGGGCATTATTTAATGGAGGGAATTTGGTTAAGTTAGAAAGCGAAAATAACTTTTTTAATAGCCTTGAGGAGAAGCAAGTAAAGTCAGATTCAAAAAAAAATACAAGGTCAGAAGAACGCATCATGTGGTATAAGAAACATCGTTATATGAAAAACTGGTCTGACGATAAAGTTCTAGAAGCTAGTGCAAAATTAATTAGTGAAATCCTTCCTTTTATAACGAAAGGAGGGCCTAAAATGCCAACTAATGAGCTTGCCGACAGGATGCTTGACTTTAGCGATTTCATAGAAGAATCAAATTATCGAGGGTTGGATTTAAAAGAATTAAAAAAATGGTTTAGTAATATTGAAAATTAGTTACATAACAAAAACTTAACCCGACTTCACTAAGCTACGCGGGTTATGCTTAATGTTGAATGGCAACTATTTGAATCCCTCCCGACATTAAGCGCAAAACATCGAATGTCGCCGTTAGGTCGAAACAAAACGATCATGCCTTACCCAACCAAACCAAACCATGAAGTTTCCGATAAACAAATTCCAACCAGATGACTGGATTCATACTAACCCCAACGGATTTCATTCCAACTTCATTTTGCAAATATCCAAAATTATAAACCGTTAACAATTGCAGGCTTAACTTCAGGTGGCTTAACACTCGGTGCTGGTGTAGCGACAACAGGGGCTGGCACTGCAAGCGTCGTATTAACATCTGGTAAGTCATTTAGGTGCCGATCTACTGGCTCATCATAAGGGAAGCTTTTATCACCCACAGGCCTTAAAAAAGTATAAGCCGCTGGAGCAAGTACTAAAATCTTGGCGGTTTTTTGAAACGCGTCATGTGGCTTTGGAATTGATGCTAAAGCAAGTAATGGACTGATGCCAGCAAATACAGTCGTACCCACTGCGGTGGCAACCACGCCTACGGGTCTATAAACCACCACATCTAATAATACAAACAGAGGATCAGAAGCTTGTGGACTCTGCGCAGTAGCCAGCGGACTTCCTGCCAATAATGACAATAAAATGGTGAAACTAACTATTTTTTTCATAATAATGTATTCTGATAGCAATTAAAATTGCATGAATCGTAAGTTAATTATTAAAACTTGTCCAGCAAGTAAAATCACAGGCTTCAAATCATCAATGTAAACGAATTAAAAAAATAATTCATTTAACACGATTACCTGATCACCGACGCTAATTTTACCGCTTTGTAAAACCTGTGCGTTAATACCACCATGACCACGCATAGCATTATAGCCACCTGGGCCTAACTTACTTTCCATCTTTGAACACGGATGACACAAGCCGGTCATTTGAAATACCGCAGTACCTATTTTAAATTGGCAATTTTTTAAGGCTAATAAATTAACCCCTTTTATCAGCAAGTTTCTGCGTAATACTTCGGGAGGAATCGCGCACCCTAACATCGATTCCAACACGGCTAAATGCTCATACTGTAATAATGTGACTTGTCTACGCCCACTATTCCCTTTATATCGATCACCAACTAACCCCGATTGAGTATCCACCAACACTTCATTGACTATGTGCATCGGCTCACCTTTGCCGGGCCTAAGGCCTATCCACATCAGCTCTCCTGAATAGGGAAACACCTGTAATAATTCAGCTAAACTTAATGGACTCATGATGCTTGTAAGCGATCAATAATGGTCTGTATAGCGGCTTCTTGGCGACTAATGCTGGCAGATAATTTAAATTGCGCCACGGCTCTATGTAAGTTTTGTGCAGGATCAGTCACTTTAAAATACTGATTACCTGCTAAGTAATCGGTATAAAAGCGCATACCCAATTCAAATGGAATCAACCGAATAGCAGCAAATAAATACGCATAATCAGCACCTGAAAAAAAGCTTTTTACCTCGGCTAAATAACTTTCTAAAATAACTTGACAGATTTCCAAACTAAATTCATTAGTGCTTGATTGATGACACGCAGAACGCAGACAATCGCCAATATCATAATGTACCAAACCTGGTTTAATGGTATCTAAATCTATTAAACTAACGATTTGTTGACTATCCTTATCAAACAAAAAGTTATTTAATTTTGGATCACCATGAATCACTCTTAAGGTTAACTCACCCTGATGTTTAGCATCTTCTAAAACGGATACCCAATGTTCATGCTGAGCAATATAAGCACGGCAAAACTCACTTAAGTTAGTAAACTCACCGTTATAAGCATTTAATACCCTTTGATAATCAGCCATATAACTTGGCGCAATATGAAAGCCAGGCAACGTATCAAACAAGCCATCAATGTTAAGATCACTGACCAAACAATGAAAATGCCCTAACGCAAACCCCACTTGCTGCGCTTGCTGTAAAGAAGTTAGTGCTTCTAGACTTTGAGTATTTTCTATAAACTCTAAAGCCCGCCAATACTGGCCCCGTGTATCTTGAAAATAATCTTGTTGAGCGTTTGTTTGTAGTAAGGCAGGGATTTTTAATTTAACGGCTTCAGGCGATTTTTGACTAATATGCCTGGTTAATTGCTGCAGATTAGCCATAATTTGCCTAGGATTTGGAAAAACGTGACTATTAATGCGTTGCAAAACCAATGTGGCAGAATCAGATACTACCCAATAAGTATCATTAATAAGGCCATTACCTAAAGCAGTTATACTTGTAATCCGATCTGTATACTGTTCAGCAATGGCCTGTATAGTGTTCATCAAGGGTGTACTTATAACTCACTAGCCTTAAGTAACTGTGTTAAAGATCGCAGCGCTTGCCCTCTATGACTAACAGCGTTCTTCTCATCCGCAGATAATTCAGCCGACGCACATTGATGGTTAGGCACCCAAAACACTGGATCATAACCAAAACCGTTAGAACCAACCGGCTTAGTTAATATTGTACCTTCCCAAACACCTTGGGCAATAATCGGACAAGGATCATTGGCATGAGCCATAAACACCATCACACAAATGAACCGTGCTGTGCGTTGGGCTTCTGGCACACCTTCTAAAGCCAGTAATAATTTCTTGATATTATCTTGATCCGTCGCCCCAACTCCGGCATAACGTGCGGAAATAACACCCGGATAACCATTTAAAGCATCCACCACCAAACCAGAGTCATCTGCAATCGTCGGTAAATTACAATGTAAAGCCGCATTCCTGGCTTTAATCAAGGCATTCTCGACAAACGTACACGCAGTTTCTTCCGCTTCTTTTACATTAAAAGCCGACTGAGTTACAACTTGATGCCCAGATAATAACGCTTGAATTTCTTTAATCTTACCTAAATTACCACTCGCTAAAACGATCTGTTGTGCTGATAAAAAACTCATAATGGCTACTCAAGAAAAAAGTGAAACTTATAAACTACCTTCTAAGGCCGCTTGCTGTTTTTCTAACAATTGCTTAATTCCGATACTGGCTAACTCCAACATCGCATCTAACTCTTCTTTTCTAAAAGCATGTCCTTCCGCCGTGCCTTGCACTTCAATAAAGGCCGCTGCATCATTCATCACCACATTCATATCAGTTTCGGCATTACTGTCTTCTGCGTAATCCAGATCTAATACAGGTACCCCATTAAATATACCCACAGAAACTGAAGCCACTTGCCCATGAATCGGACTCGTTTTAATCAGTTTACGTTCTACCATTTTTTCAACAGCTAAGGATAAAGCCACAAAACCCCCAGTAATTGAGGCTGTGCGCGTACCCCCATCAGCTTGCAAAACATCACAATCAATCGTAATAGTATGTTCACCTAACGCTTTTAAGTCCACAGCAGCTCGTAAAGACCGACCGATTAAGCGTTGAATTTCTAGCGTACGGCCCCCTTGTTTACCATGAGATGCTTCACGGTTCATACGGGTGTGTGTAGAGCGCGGCAACATGCCATATTCAGCCGTGACCCAGCCCTCACCTTTGCCTTTAAGAAAACGTGGTACACTTTTATCGACACTGGCCGTACAGAGTACGCGAGTATCCCCAAACTCAACTAAAACAGAGCCCTCAGCATGTTTGGTAAAGCCACAGGTAAATTTAATATCTCTGAGTTGATCTGGGTTACGTCCGCTAGGTCTCATGTGTTTTCCGATAAATATAAAACCCGAA
>CAIXDX010000158.1 GCA_903918335.1 uncultured Methylococcaceae bacterium
TAAACCCAATAACACTGAAGGACTAACATTTAATGGCTCTTGATTTAACTGGCATAAACAACGAAAACGAATTTTATAGTCATCACTATTTGTCAGCGATATTTGAAGGTGATCTTAAAGACACGTTTACGCAATGGCAAAGCTTAGAAGACGCCTATCGTGAAGCCATTAAAATCACGGGCGAAAAGAATGAGGTCTTTGCAGAAACCCGTGCCCCTTGGATTCGACTGAGATCCTTAGGTCAAGACTTTTTCCAATTACAAAACCAGCTCGAAAAAGACAAAGAACCCGCTTCCCGCTTAAAAAAACAACAGCAATTCTTCGCAAAACTACTCACCGCACTGGGCTATCACTGGGCGCCGACCTTAAAGCCTTTAAATGGCTCGGGTGATTTACCGGTGCTTGCAGAAGTCGCCCAAGGTAACAATCCCGCCTTATGGGTCATCGCGGCAGTCAATTTAAACACTCGCACCGACGATAATGACGATGTATTAAGTTTAAACCTACAAGCCGAACAATATCCACCAGACCACGAAAAACAAACCGCTTTATTAAAACTCAGCATCGAAGATTTAATCAATAAAGAAATCTTTGGTCTTGATCATGCGCCGCGTTGGTTATTGGTATTAAGCGAAGCCCGTGTGTTATTAATTGATCGCAGTAAATGGCCGGAGAAACGCCTGTTAAGTTTTGATCTGGCAGAAATCTTTGGTCGTAAAGAAGATAGCACGCTTAAAGCCATGACCGCGTTAGTGTTTAAAGACCATTTAACACCCGAACAAGGCTTATGTTTAATGGATAGTCTGGATGAGAATGCCCATAAACATGCCTTTGCGGTGTCAGAAGATTTAAAATATGCCCTGCGTGAATGTGTCGAATTATTAGGTAACGAAGCCATTCGGTATTGGCGAGAGGTGCGTAAAGAAAAAATCTATACCCTCGATAGAGCCGATACCCTAAGCCTGGAATGTTTACGCTATATGTATCGCTTGCTGTTTTTGTTTTATATCGAAGCCCGACCCGAGCTAGGTTATGTGCCGATTAATGCCAATAATTATCTAAAGGGTTATAGCTTAGAGTCGTTACGCGACTTGGAAATGATGCCTTTGCACAGTGCAGAAGCACAACAGGGCACGTATATCAGTGATAGTATTCAACTATTGTTTGCCTTAATTGATCAAGGTTACACCCCCCCTGCGAATACCGATGTATTTGGTAATGCGGATGTAAATGCCTTTAGCATTACTCCACTCAAGAGTCATTTATTTGATCCCAAAATGACTCCCACTTTAAATTCGGTACGGTTCCCTAATCAGTTAATGCAACGCATTATTCAGTTAATGTCCTTATCCAAACCCAGCACAGGACGCTTTGCAAGACGCGGGCGGATTTCTTATGCGCAATTAGGCATTAACCAACTCGGTGCAGTTTATGAAGCTTTGTTATCTTACAAAGGCTTCTTTGCACCCCATGATTTATTTGAAGTTAAAAAAGCCGACAGCCAACCGAACGAATTAGAATCGGCGTATTTTGTTCCAGAAGCAGAACTCAAAAACTACACTGAAGCAGAACGGGTCTTAAACGAGCAGGGCGGTTTTAAGTGCTATCCTAAAGGCACTTTTATTTATCGGATGAGTGGGCGCGACCGAGAAAAATCAGCCTCGTACTACACACCGGAAGTGTTAACCCAAACTCAAGTTAAATACGCCTTAAAAGAATTACTCCAAGATAAAACCGCTGACGAGATTCTTAATTTAAAAGTCTTAGAACCGGCTATGGGCTCGGCAGCGTTTCTTAACGAAGCCATCAACCAGTTGGCGGTGGCGTATATTCTGCGGAAAGAAAAAGAAACCGGTAATCGTTTAGCCCATGAGCTTTATACGGATGAGTTACAAAAGGTTAAATTGTATATTGCCGATAACAATGTCTTTGGTATCGATTTAAATCCGGTGGCTGTAGAGTTAGCCGAAGTGTCTTTATGGCTTAACTCGATTCATAAAAGTGGTTTTGTGCCCTGGTTTGGCTTGCAATTATTTAATGGTAACTCCTTAATAGGTGCCAGACGGCAAGTGTTTTCCCCTGAGGCTTTAAATCAAACTAAAGCAGAAAAGCTTTGGTTTAACCAAACGCCTAACCGCTTAAATCCTTTAGGGCTAGTCGATGCGCATAACCTGCCAGAGACTAGCACTCAAACTGATCATAATAACCAAGCTTTATTAAACCAACGCGGTGCGCGGGTGTATCATTTTTTATTGCCCGATCCTGCGATGGCGCTGTATCAGGATAGAGTGATTAGAGCCTTAGCCACTGACGAAATCAGAGTCATTAATGACTGGCGCACTAGTTTTTGTCAGAAATCATTTAGCTCTGAACACATCAAGCAACTTCAAACCTTTTCTAAGAAAATTGATGAGCTATGGCAAGCCCATACCCAAGAGCAAGCAAGGATTCGTGATAAAACCACCGATCCTTTTACTATCTGGGGACAGCCAGAAGATCAGCGTCATCAGGTCAGTCGTTTAGAGCTAAAAGATCATATTCTGGCGCAAGAGCGTTATTCCAAGAATTTAAAGAACTCGTCAGCGTATCGGCGCTTAAAACTGGTGATGGATTATTGGTGTGCTTTATGGTTTTGGCCGATTAATCAAGCCGAGTTATTGCCCAGTAGAAACCAATATTTTTTAGATCTTAACTGGTTGTTAATGGGCGGTACTTTAGAACCTATTACAGAAATAGGTCAGTCGGGGGATTTGTTTCCTGATACGTTGCCACAACAAATCAGCATCGATTTTAATGATAAGTTTGGGCAGTTGGATATTGAAAAAATCATTAAAGATAATCCACGTTTGAATTTAGTGAATCAAATAGCGGAACAACAGCACTTTTTCCATTGGGAACTGGAATTTGCGGATATTTTTGCTAATAATAGTGGCTTTGATTTGATCTTAGGGAATCCACCGTGGTTAAAGGTTGAGTGGCAAGAGGCGGGGATTTTAGGGGATGCAAATCCTTTGTTTGTTTTGCGTAAATTTACTGCAAATAATCTTAATGAATTAAGAGTACAAAGCTTTAGTGAATATCCAGATTTAAGAGCCGATTATTTTACTGAGTTTGAGCAAGCATCTGGTATGCAGAACTATTTAAATTCGGTCACAAATTTTCCGCTATTAGTAGGCCAAAAAGCTAATTTGTATAAGTGCTTTTTACCTCAAGTCTGGATGGCAAGCAGTTCAAAAGGGGTGACGGGCTTTCTTCATCCTGAAGGAATTTATGATGATCCCAATGGTGGCTTATTAAGAGCTGCAGTCTATCCAAGGTTAATTGGTCATTATCAGTTTCAAAACCAATACATGTTATTTCCAATTGGAGATCGTGTTAAATATAGTATCAATATTTATAAACCTTATGGAGCTGTTAATTTTGACTCTATTGCTAATCTCTTTTTACCAAAAACAATTGATGCCTGCTATCAACATGATGGCTTCGGAGTAGTAGGGGGGATTAAAAATGATTTAGCTGAATGGGACTTGAGTGGTCATGCACAGAGGATATTAAAGGTTAATGAACAGCGGTTATCCTTGTTTGCTTCATTGTATGATGAGGCAGGTACAAATGCATTGCAAGCGCGCTTACCGGCATTACATTCAGAGCAATTACTACAAGTATTGAAAAAATTCGCAAATCAACCTAAACGACTAGGTGATTTAAAAGATGAATTTTATTCAACGGCAATGTTTGCTGAAACACAAGCTCAACGGGATGGTGTGATTAAGCGTAAAACCCAATTCCCTGAATCATCAATACAATGGATTTTATCAGGACCTCATTTCTATTTAGCAACACCAATCTATAAAACACCTCGTAAAATATGTACAGAGAAAGCTCATTATGATGCTTTAGATTTAGCTGAGTTGCCAGATGATTATTTACCCCGAACTAATTATTTAACAGCTTGTGATACTGAAGAATATTTTCGAAGAACACCCAGAGTTTCTTGGACTGAAGAAGGAGAAGTAGATGCAAAGCCAGTTACAGAATATAATCGATTTATAACGCGTGAGATGATTGGAACGTCTTCTGAAAGAACTTTTATAAGTGGGTTAATACCAAAAGGTGTTGGACACATTCATACATGTTTAAGTATTATTTTTCAGTATGAAGATATTCTTTTAGATTATTTATCACTTTCTTTATCTATCCCAATTGACTTTAGAGTTAAAAGCACTGGGCAAGGGCATGCAAACCTTTCCTTGGTAACTCAATTACCTGTTTTAACTAATGAAGTCTTCCGAATACATTTACATTGTCGTACTTTATTATTGAATTGTTTAACCTCTCAATATGCTGAACTCTGGCAATCTTGCTATCAACACAGTTTCACCCAAGATCAATGGGCAAAATCCGACCCGCGCTTACCTAATAGTTTTTTTCAACAATTAACACCAAACTGGCATCGAAACTGCGCTTTACGCACCGATTACAATCGCCGCCAAGCTCTCGTTGAAATTGATGTCTTAGCCGCTATGGCCTTGGAACTGACTCTAGAAGAATTACAAACCATCTACCGCGTGCAATTCCCTGTGATGCGCCAATACGAACAAGATACCTGGTTTGATAGAGCTGGTCGCACCGTCTTTACCGTCTCTAAAGGTTTAGTCGGCGTTGGTTTACCACGCAGAGCCCTTAGAAATGACACGGCCTATCAAATCAAAACCCCACCCGCAGACATAAAAGCCCGGTGGTTAGACTGGTGTGCAGAACAGGTCAGCCCCAAGAATGGTCAATTTGTCATTGATACCAGCGACTGGGAAACTCAAACCGGCGCACTCGGCTGGGAAGATATCCAAACCCTGGATTGCGCCATCGTCGAACGCACCATACAAGATGACACAGTCCCCAATGGCCCCATAGAACGCGTCATCCAATACGTTGCCCCTTTTGATCTCTGTAGCCGCGAACAAGACTACCAAACCGTATGGCAGTATTTTGAATCAAATAATGTATACTGATAGAACGTTATATATCTTCTACAACAAAAATTAAATGAGTAAGTGAATATGAACCATGCCAGATTGATTTTTGAAGATGCGCCTGCATTTATTCCTGTTCCACGTGAGATGCAACATCGAAAAGTAGAAATCACTTTTTTACCGCTGGAAGACGATTTGTCTCCAAGCCCATCCATTAAACAAGCCAATAATTTGTTATTGTCTGATGATTTTTTAGCGTCGTTAGAAAACATAGATAAGCCAAGATCATTGTTGGAACTGATGGGTAAAGGTAAGGGCTGCTTTAAAGATGCCGCAGAAGTTGATGCTTTTATTCGTGCGGAGCGTGATGCGTGGGAGGATTAAGAAATGCTTTGCAAGGTAAAAAAGTTTACTTAGATGCAAACATTTTTATTTATTCTCTTGAAGGTATTGAGCCATGGGCAACCCTCTTAGAGGATGTTTTCTTAGGATTAACAAATCAAGAATTTTCTGCTGTTTCCAGTAGTTTAAGTTTATCTGAATGTTTGGTATTACCGTTTA
>CAIXDX010000159.1 GCA_903918335.1 uncultured Methylococcaceae bacterium
CTTAAGTTGAGTTTTAACAGAGATATTAATTCCTCCCTACCAATATAATTATTCTCAGCATTAATCATAGCGGTTAATAAAGTCGTTTCCATTTTGGTCAAAGGAATCGGCGTTTTATCGGCACATAAAAGCTGCCCTTTATCTGAATCAAATAAACAATCAGCCTCAAGGGGGATTAATCGAAATCTATTCTAGATTCAATTATTTATGTATCATGCTTTCGGATGATATATGGGGTATCAATAGAAAAGCCGAAGTTGATTTGCTTAAATTCGGCTTTTAAAATGTAATTAGAACTGATTAAGGCTGAGTCTTAGCGTTTTCTAATTTAGCTAAATACGCTGCTAATTCTTCAGGGCTGTCAATGCCACTATATGGCGCTACTGATTGTAGTTTCTCTAATATTTTAGTCTCAACTTCGGTGATGGGGTAGCCAAAGACTGATTTAATGGCAGCGTAAGTATCAGGATTGTATTCCTTTAAAGCCATTGCTAATAATTTAGCGGGATCAACTTTAAGGGTAATGGCTAATTTAGGAATCAGATAAACAGGAATTTTAATTGAGCCTTGCTTAATCATAGTGATTAGATTGGGGGTCTTAAAACCTAAAACTTCTGAAATTTGTTTTTGGCTAAGGCTACTTTTATCAATATGGGTTCTTACGTATTCAGCAGTTTTGCTTTTTTTTGGCGTAGCAGATTTCATATTTTTTCTCATGATTTGGTTATCATCATTACTACCAAGCAATAATGTATGAAATTATTTTACAAATTATTAATTATAAGTCAATAAATTTTAAAATATATTAACATTTAATGTGATTATGTATAGATAATTTATTAGACAATTAATTGATCGATTATTCTTTACGTAATGATAATTGCTTAGATTTGGGCTATTAACATGTCAAAATTAAATGTATTATTTCTTTGATAGTTAACAATCGGTTATATCGTTTTAAACTATCCATATTTGAATATATACCCATTTATTTTGGGTGGAGTGGGTCCTGTTGTGCTAATTTTAAACCTCTTGATTCTTCAATTATTTTATAGGTACTTAGACAAATTCAGAAAAATTGAAATATAGTTGTAATCTAAAGTGTAAGGAATTGAATGTGTAGTTTTGTTCGTCAGAAATTCTACCCCATAATGATTGAGTGCTTATGCCATAATAATGTCTATCTGATATAGCGTTTATCTTATAACGCGCATGTCATAATCTTAAAGTTAAGGAGGGCTTGTGCGGCTTTTATTAGTTGAAGATGATGAGATCTTAGGTGATGGACTGGTTGCAGGACTTAGAATGGAAGGTTATGCGGTCGATTGGTTAACGAATGGCAGACAAGCGGATGAAGCTTTAAAGCTTAATAGTTATGAATTGATTGTGCTCGATTTAAACTTACCTGATATGGACGGTATGTCTATTTTACGCGCCTTAAGAAATCGTAAAGACGAAACGCCAGTGATGGTGTTAACAGCAAAAGATACTATTTCAGATCGTGTCATGGGCTTGGATAGTGGTGCGGATGATTTTGTTATTAAACCATTTGAGTTGGATGAAGTCTGTGCACGCTTAAGAGCGCTGGCTCGACGTAGCGAGGGTAGAAGTGCGCCAACTATTGAATATAATGGAATTAGTTTGGATCCCGCTTCTCATCAGGTTACATATAACAATGAAAAAGTAGATCTTTCACAAAAAGAATTTGAGATTTTAAGCTTTTTGATGAGTAATATTGGAAAAGTAGTGTCACGGTCACGTCTTGAAGAAAGCCTATATTCTTGGGATTCTGATGTAGAAAGTAATACGGTGGAAGTTCATATACACCATTTAAGAAAAAAATTAGATTCCGCTCTCATTCGAACAGTTCGTGGTGTGGGGTACATTATCGATAATTTAGATGAATCATGAACTATTCACTGCGACAATTATTATTGGTTAGTTTGTTATCGGCTTCAATGTTGATTTGGGGTGTTTCGGCCTATTTAAACTATAAAGTAACCCGTGATGAGGTGGCTAATCTTTTTGATGCGGAGTTGGCACAATCAGCAAAGGTGCTGAATGCCTTTGTAGATAGTTTGTTTCGTGAAGGATCGCTCTCCGGTCATTGGACACAGGAACAAGAAAAGTCAGACGAAAATCGTAATTCTTACGCCCTAAAGAAAAAGTTTAAAACTAAAAGCGCTTATCAGCTTTGGTCAGAAGATGATGGTTTATTATTGAGGTCTGAAAATGCACCCACATTTTCTGTGCATGGCTTTAGCCGAATCAATATAGATGAACAGTTATGGCCTATTTTTGATGATTTATTAAAAGCTAATGCCTTAGGTCATAAATATGAAAGAAAGGTGGCTTTTCAGTTATGGACTAAAAAAGAAGGGTTGGTTTTAAAATCAGATAGTGCTCCTGACTTTGCCTTATCATCTGCCGACCATGGCTTTAGTGATACTTCTATTGATGGGCATGAGTGGCATGTGTTTAGTATTACAGATGCAACCGGCTCATATGTGATTCATGTGGGTCAGAAAGAAGAGATTCGTGCTGAATTAACAGATGAAATCTCTACGCAATTAGTTTTACAGTTTTTAGTAGGTTTGCCCTTTTTGGGTTTAGTGATCTGGTTTATCGTGGGTTTATCCTTAAAGCCGCTTAATAGATTAGAAAAAGCGGTGGCTAAACGGGAGGCGAGTTACCTTAAGCCATTGTCAATTAGAAAACTGCCTAATGAAATTGTACCGGTTGTTAATGAAATCAATAATCTGTTTGTACAATTGGAAGATGCTTTTGAGCATGAGCGACGTTTTACCGCCGATGCTTCTCATGAGCTCAGAACACCATTGGCGGGCCTATTGACTCAGGCGCATGTTGCGCTTAGAACGACAGATGAGGAAGTGCGTAAACAAGCGTTATCTCGCATTAAACAAGCGGTTAATAGAATGACCTATATGGTTCAGCAGCTGCTGACCTTCTCTCGAATTGAATCTAATACAGAGTTTTTAACTAAACAAAACACCATGATTAGCCGGGAAGTTATTCACGTGATAACTGAATTGGAGCCTGAAGCCCATAAAAAACAAATCAATTTGGAGTTTGTAGAAGAAGATGCCGTGCCTGCTGTTGTGAATGGTCCTTTAGTAGCTATTTTGATCCGTAATATTATCGATAATGCTATTAAGTATACTCCGCAGAAAGGTGATGTCTTGGTAACTGTTACGGGGCAAGAAAAGTATCTGCAATTATGTGTAGAGGATTCTGGACCGGGTATTGCTCCTGATCAATATGCAAAATCACTAGAGCGTTTTCATCGTTGTGTAGAGACTGCGAATACCGCAAAAGGCACTGGTCTGGGCTTTTCAATTGTGCAGCGCATTGCGGGTATTCATAATGCAGACTTGGTTTTAGGGGTTTCGCAATTTGGCGGTCTTAAAGTAACGGTGCTGTTTCCTTTACCGGCTAGACCAGTTGATAATTCATGGCAAAAGAAATTAAGCTTTTTTCATATTAGATAATAATTAGCGCTTATCAATAAACGCATAAGTTATCAGGTTCCGCCTTAACGATATTAGTTAGGGCGCCTATTCCTTCTATTTCTACCTTAACCATTTGGCCCGGTTTTAAATAGCCACGCGGTTTCATCTTAACACCGACGCCACTTGGAGTGCCTGTGGTAATAATATCGCCTGGATTAAGCGTCATAGCTTGAGACAAATAAGCGATCATTTCATAGCAATTAAATAGCATCTCATTAGTGCTGGCGTTTTGTCTTAAGTCATCATCTACCCATGTTTTAATGTTTAGATGATGCGGGTCTGCGAGTTCATCAGGTGTTACTATCCATGGCCCTATAGGACCCGCAGTATCAAATGATTTACCTATCATCATGGTGGGAGAATGCATTTGCCAATCTCTCACAGAGATATCATTGGCAATCGTAAAGCCGGCAATCACTTGATGTGCTTTATCAACCGGAACATGACGGCAACGTTTACCGATTATAAAAGCAAGTTCACCTTCATAGTCGAGTTTATCAGATACTTTAGGCTGATAGATGGTGTCGCCATCGCCAATAATGCAGCTACTTTGTTTAGTAAAAAAGCTCGGGTATTCTGGTTGTTCTCGCCCTGTTTCTGCAATATGGTCGGCATAATTTAAGCTTATGCCGAGGAATTTTTCTGGTTTGGGTACTGGGGCGTTTAGTTTGACTTGTTTGAGTTCGATTCTGAAATTTCCACTGTTAATAAGGGCTTGCATCATTTTTAGCGCAGGTGCGCCAAGCGTTAAAAACTCAAGCATAGACTCTGGAATGTTTTTATTACCGGAACCATCAACAATCCACTCATCAACTACGGCGCCAACACGGGTTATTTGGTTGTGAGTAAAGGTCACTAGTTTCATTGAATAGGTTTCCTGTATGATGTTAAGGCTGTTGTTTTATAACAAGATCAACGGCTAAAAAAAAGATATAATATACAATTTTACACAGAGGAACAGAATATGAACGAAAATTGGATTGCTCCTTCCATCTTGTCAGCCAATTTCGCTAAATTAGGTGAAGAAGTGGATAACGTTTTAGCAGCAGGTGCTGATGTAGTGCATTTTGATGTGATGGATAATCATTTCGTGCCTAATTTAACTATCGGTCCATTAGTTTGTGAAGCGTTAAGAAAACACGGTGTCACTGCTCCTATTGATGTGCATTTAATGGTTGAGCCAGTTGATCGTTTAATTCCAGATTTTGCAAAAGCAGGTGCAAGTATTATTACTTTCCACCCTGAAGCATCTGTGCATATTGATCGTACTTTACAATTAATTAAAGACAATGGTTGTAAGGCAGGTTTAGTATTTAACCCAGGTACCCCTTTGCATTATTTAGATTATGTGATGGACAAATTAGACATGATTTTATTGATGTCCGTTAACCCTGGTTTTGGTGGGCAATCATTTATCCCATCAGCTTTAGATAAATTACGTCAAGTAAGAAGCAGAATTGATGACAGTGGTTTAAACATTCGTTTAGAAATTGACGGTGGTGTAAAAACTGACAACATTCGTGAAATTAAAGCCGCAGGTGCAGATACATTTGTAGCAGGCTCAGCTATCTTCAATCAACCAGATTATAAGAAAGTGATTGACGAAATGCGTGCTGAATTGGCATTAGCAGTTTAAACTTTAAAGCTAAAAGCCCTGATAGACCTTTCTAACAGGGTTTTTAAATACTCAGTGCATACGAATTTTGCCAAATACTATTGATACGTTGTATAACAAAATCACCATGACTCCAGAACAATTTAATCTTTATGCCCAGCAAGGCTATAACCGTATTCCGGTGAGTCGCGAAGTATTAGCTGATTTAGATACGCCCTTAAGTGCCTATTTAAAACTAGCTGATGGCGCTTATTCATATTTATTTGAATCAGTGCATGGAGGCGAGCAATGGGGCCGTTATTCAATTATCGGTTTGCCGTGTCAAACCGTCGTTAAGATTCATGGCAATCAAATTCGCTTAGAAAAGAATACGCAGATTCTAGAAGAATTAACACATGAAAATCCATTAGTTTGGATAGAAGAATTCAAGCAACGTTACAAAGTCCCTGATATAGCAGACTTACCCCGATTTAATGGTGGGCTAGTAGGATACTTTGGTTATGAAACTATTCGTTATATTGAGCCGCGTTTACGTGGCGTTGAAAAGGCTGATCCATTAGGATGTCCAGATATTTTGTTGATGGTGTCAGAAGAAATTCTGGTGTTTGATAACTTGTCGGGTAAAGTGTTGTTGTTAACGCACGCTAACCCAAATGAAGACGATGCCTATAATCGTGCATTAGCTAGAGTGAATGACTTAGCCGTCAAATTACGAGATGTGTTGGCTAAGCCAGAAAAGAATAATCAATCTCGTAAAGTGGAAGAGGCCGATTTCGTATCGGGTTTTACGCAACAAGGTTTTGAAGACGCGGTATTAAAAGCTAAAGATTACATAACGGATGGCGATATTATGCAGGTCGTCTTGTCTCAGCGTATGTCGATTCCTTATAGTGCATCCCCATTAAATTTATACCGTTCTTTACGCTGCTTAAACCCATCGCCTTACATGTTTTATCTTAATCTTGATGACTTTCATATCGTAGGTTCTTCACCTGAGATATTGGTTAGATTAGAAGATGATACGGTTACTGTAAGACCTATCGCGGGTACACGTCGTCGTGGTGCAACGCCAGAACTGGATATTGCCCTTGAGCAGGAATTATTAGCGGATCCTAAAGAGATAGCAGAACATTTAATGTTGATTGATTTAGGCCGTAATGATGCTGGTCGAGTGTCTGTGTGTGGTTCAGTGCAACTGACTGATAAAATGATAGTCGAGCGTTACTCGCATGTGATGCACATTGTGTCTAATGTGACCGGTACCTTGCAGCCA
>CAIXDX010000160.1 GCA_903918335.1 uncultured Methylococcaceae bacterium
ACCGAGATGGGTTATCGTAGAACCGTGCGGCTATAAACCCTAAATGCATCCCTAAGTCATCAATAGCAAAAATAGGCACATTAACAATATGTTCTGCTATCTCTATCCCACCGCCCTCTGGGTCATAAATAACAGCCGACGTTCCCTGTTCAACCGCTTGAGCCACATAAGTCAATCCATGTTGCTGTGATCCCGATAAGGCTATAAATAAATTGCCTTCTTGCACCTTACTACTGTTAAGTGCCAACCCTGTGACTTGAAAGTCACTTAAGCCTTGTAGATTAAGCTGCTCAATGGATACGAACCCTAGTAACAACTCACGAAATCTCATAACCAAGCTATTGCTGCCTTTGTGTTAATAAGACAGGCATTGTTTCTTCCTTATCTGGCGCTATCTCTAATATCCTCAATGCTCCCGCCATCACTCTAGAAAAAACAGGTGCAGCAACTAATCCACCGTAATATTTACCTGCTGAAGGCTCATCAATCATCACCGCTATTATTAAGCGTGGATTTTCTACCGGAGCCATTCCCGCAAAAACCGCAAAATAACTTTTTTCTGTGTAACCATGAGCTGTTGCTTTTTTCGCAGTTCCCGTTTTACCTGCTGCGCTATAACCAGGAACAACCGCTTCAATCGCCGTACCGTCTTTAGTTAATACGGTTTCCATCATCTTTCTAACTGTTTTCGCTGTCTTAGCAGAGAAAACGCGCACCGTATCGTCATCTTCTTCGCGTTTTATTAAACTGACTGAATGTAAAACCCCATCATCCGCTAATGCTGTATAAGCTCTTGCCAATTGCAATGCTGATGCGTTTAATCCATAGCCAAATGAAATAGTCGCTCGATCAAAATCATGCCATTTTTTATAATCTTTCATCACACCCGTTGCTTCGCCAGGAAATCCTAAGCCGGCTGATACACCAAAACCCAATTGGTGATAAATATCGTACAAATACTTCGGTGGCATCTTTAATGACATCATTGTCACTCCAATATTGCTCGATTTTGTAATAACTCGAGTTGTGTCCATGGTGCCGTAATTATGGGTATCTTTAACCGTATTATGACCAACCGCATAAGTACCATTAGTCACAAAAATTGAGTTTGGAGTGATGTACCCACCATCTAAAGCAGCTGCAACTACAAATGGTTTAACCGTTGAGCCGGGCTCAAATACTTCAGTAAAACCTCTATTTCTATATAAACTTTCTTTTAGGTTATTACGCGTATTTGGATTAAATGAGGGTTGATTAACAGCCGCCAGAACCTCACCATTTTTTGCATCCAACACAACTAAAGCTCCTGATTTAGCTTTATTGTCATTAACCGCTATCTGTAACTCTTTATATGCTAAATATTGAATTCGCTGATCAATGCTTAACTCAAGCGTCTTGCCAGATATCGGTTCCTTAATATTTTCTATATCCTCGATGATTCGACGCTGACCATCTCTAATAACACGCTTACTTCCAGCCGTGCCTTTCAACATTTTTTCGTATCCAAGCTCCATTCCTGCTTGCCCGATATCATCTACATTAGTAAATCCAACTAAGTGGCCAGATACCCCACCTGTAGGGTAATAACGCTTAAATTCACGTTCTGTATACACCCCTGTTAACTTTAGCTCTTTAACTCGATCCGCTAATTGTGGATTAACTCTTCGTGCGATATAAAGAAATTGCCTGTGAGGATCTTCTTTTATCCAATCAGTCACTTTACCCACGGGTAAACTAAGCAACTTTTCCATGACCTTAAGTTGCTCTTCTTTTGCAAACCTTAACTCTTTAGGATTAATCCATATTGATTCAACAGGTGTACTTATTGCTAAAGGCTCACCTTCTCTATCTACAATAACACCTCTATAAGCCGAAACAGAAACGTCATCAATCTGTCTCATATCACCTTGATGAATGAGAAAATCTTTAGTAATAACCTGTAAATAGATGGCTCTTACTACCAAAATACTCATTAAAACCAGCATGAGAAAACTCAAAAATTTTCGCCTACTCGAAAAATCATCGTTTGCTTTTTTAGCAGGGCCTCTATCTCGAAAATCTAACATCTAAGGTTTTATATAAATAATTTG
>CAIXDX010000161.1 GCA_903918335.1 uncultured Methylococcaceae bacterium
CACCATGGCAATACAAGGCGCTAAACCAATGAGTATAAGGCCGGTCATGTATTCTGGCGTATCCTGTAAAAACACGAGCGCCAAGCTAAACATAAATATAGGGGCGATGAGCCAATTTTGTATTAAAGCCACTCCCAATAAACGCCACTGTTTAAATATAGTACCCATCTCTTCGTAATGCACTTTAGCCAAAGGCGGATACATCATAATAATAAGGCCTAAGGCAATGGGTACATTGGTGGTACCCATCGACACACGTGTATTAAGCGCAGACACTTCTCTCGGAAAAACGTAGCCTAGGGAGACACCGATAATCATCGCTAAGGCTATCCATAACGTTAAATAGCGATCTAAAAATGAGAGTGCCGGTTGCTGGCTAATTTGAGTCGTCATGAAAATCCAGTTAGGGGAGTAATAAGCTGATACGATCGAGTTCGAACTTAAGCTGGACAGGATCATTTTTTAATTCATCAATAGGCAACGCTAAGAATTGTTCTATTCTGTATTTTAATATGCCATACGCGGTTTCAAATGCGGCTTTAATCTCTGCTTCAGTACCTACAAAATGCGCTGGGTCTTCAACGCCCCAATGACTGCGTATAGCTGAACCTAAATAAACAGGACAAATTTCATTGACTGCATTACCGCACACACTAAGTACAATATCTGGCGTTAATGGCAAATCATTCCAGGATTTACTGTAATAACCTGCTACGGAAATACCTTTTTCTAACAACAACGCTACGGCTCCAGCGTTTAAGCGACCGATTGGTTTGCTACCCGCACTGAGCCCATGCCAACCTGCTGGTGCTAAATGATTAAAGAGGGCTTCTCCCATCAGTGAGCGACAAGAATTACCCGTACATAAAAAAAGTACATTCATTAGTAAAATCCAATTAATAGTAAACTGATAAGAATAAAGCTCTAAAATAGAGCTTTTTTTAACGCGGCGTCTTTTGTGTGCTGCATAATATCGTATTAATAGTCTGTTTAACACCCATACATGGATATCCTGTTTAAAGAATACTGCAAAGTCATCTGGCAAAAGAAAGTGTATTTCTGTATGGCGCTATTCGCCCTCGCCTGCTCTATTTCACTCGATCTGACTGCGCCTCTTTATTACAAGAACATCGCTAATGGCTTAGCTTTACCTTATTCTGAAGCTACTCTGCTTTTATTATTTGATAATCTAAAAACTTTAGCCTTGATTTATACAGCTGTGTGGTTCTCTTGGCGCTTATTAGAGATTGCCATTGTGCCTTTAGATGGTGGCGGCATTAATCTATTAGAAAAACGTTGCTTTGATGTTTTAAAAAAGCAAAAACATATTTTCTTTGAGAACAACTTCTCGGGTAGCTTAATTAAACAAGCGAATCGCTTCTCACGCGCTTTTGAAACCATTATGGACTGGTTTTTATTCCAGTTCTTTATGAATATTTTGGCCGTTATTATTTCATTTACGATCTTTTACCAACAACAACCGGAGTTCGCCCTCTACTTTTTATGCTGGGTTATTGTGTTTGTGATCTGGAATATTACCTATTCAATTTGGAAGATGCGCTTCGATAAAGCGGTAGCAGCGACTGATTCTATCGTTGGCGGGGTGTTTTCTGATGCGATCAGTAATATTTTTGTGGTTAAAAGCTTTGCCTTAGAAAACCGTGAACAACAGCGGGTTAACCAAGCCTCTGATGAGGTCTATCGAAAAAAGAAAATCGCTTGGTTCTTTACCTTTTTATCTTTTGCTGTACAAGGCATTATGACTTTTGGTATTGAATTATTGTTAGTGTATTTAATGATACTAAAATGGCAAGCAGGACACTTTGAAATCGGTGTGTTTGTACTATTTCAATCCATCATGATTATTCTTATTCAACGACTCTGGGAGTTTGGCCGCAATATCAGAACCTTATTTGGTGCCTTAGCAGATGCTTCAGAAATGGCAGAGGTCTTTAGACAATCAGATCTAGAAACAGACTCAGTACAGGCCCTACCTCATACCATAAGCCAGGGAGCTATTGATTTTAATCAGCTGAGTTTCAGTTATCATCAAGACCCTACAACTCATACTCCGTTATTTGACGATTTTTCTTTACACATTAAAGCCGGTGAAAAAGTAGCGCTGGTCGGGCAATCTGGATCGGGTAAATCAACACTCACTAAATTATTGTTTCGTTTTCTTGAGCCTTACCAAGGCAACGTCAGTTTTGATGGTATTAATGCTAAAGACTTTACCTTGCAAGCCTTACGTCACCAAATTTCTATGGTGCCGCAACAACCAGACTTGTTCCATCGCAGTATTAAAGACAATATTACGCTAGGCAACGTCGTTACAGAGGCTCAATTGATCACCGCTACCCAACATGCTAACTGTTTGGAGTTTATCACTAGTTTACCGGATCAATTCGATACCTTAGTGGGTGAAAGGGGCGTTAAACTATCAGGCGGCGAAAAACAACGTATTGCTATTGCTAGAGCCTTTTTAGAAGATGCCCCGATTGTGGTGTTAGATGAAGCGACCAGCGCGCTAGACTCATTAACTGAAAAACAAATTCAAGCTGCGATCTTTGAGCTGATTAAACATAAAACAGCCATTGTGATTGCACACCGACTGTCTACGATTTTAAAAATGGATCGTATTATTGTTTTGGAGAATGGAAAAATAATCGAGCAAGGCACGCATCAAGAATTGTTAGCGAATAAAAACAAGTATTACGCTATGTGGCAACATCAAAGTAATGATTTCTTAATTGAATAAAGATTCCATCTAGTGGAACTTATCTGTAAAATTGACCTATTTTTTTATCAAACTGGAGTAATAACCCAATGGGTAGAGCGTATCAAAACCGCAAAGAATCAATGGCGAAAACGTCTGATTTTAAGGCAAAAGTGTACAGTAAATATGGCCGTGAAATTTATGTGTGTGCAAAAGCAGGCGGTGTAGACCCAGACGGAAACTTAGCATTAAGAGGCTTGATTGATCGCGCTAAAAAAGATCAAGTACCTACTCATGTTATTGAAAAAGCGATTGATAAAGCAAAAGGTGGTGGCGGTGAAGACTTTGCACCCGCGCGTTATGAAGGATTTGGTCCTGGCAATGTAAAAGTGATTGTGGATTGCTTAACAGATAATCCTAACCGCACCTTTGGTGATGTGCGACTGTGCTTTACTAAAACCAAATGTAAAATTGGTACCCAAGGTGTAGTAAGCCACATGTTTGATCACTCTTCTATCTTGGCTTTTAAAAATGATAATGAAGATGGCGTGTTAGAAACCTTGCTAACAGCGGATGTTGACGTATCAGATATTGAAAGTGAAGACGGTAAAATCACTGTCTTTACGCCGCACTCAGAATATTTTAAAGCTAAACAAGCGTTGTTAGATGCCTTTGGCGATATTGACTTTGATGTGGATGAAATCCAGTTCTTACCTAAAGACAACACACCTATCAGTGGTGAAGATGTTGACATGTTTGAGAAGTTTTTAGGGATGCTAAACGATTTAGACGATGTGCAAAATATTTATCACGACGCGGAATACTAACCCCTCAGCTTTATAACGATTCGAAGGTTGCGTACTCATTGCAACCTTCGTGTTAACGGTATAACCATAGCTTACCTATACTTTGATGAATCAACCGCTTTATTATCATTTAAAGCGAACCAACCCAAGGTAATGCGATAAACCATCCATAATACGGTAATCATCAATATAAATATGCCTGCGCCCATATAGAATGTGGCGCCTGATAGTGCAAAGCCTGCCAATGTGATCCAGGTTGTTTTAATCTGCCAATCGAAATGCGATTCTAACCAACTGCCTTGTGCGTGCCTACGCCCTATGAAGTTAAGGACAACACCAACTATAAGTGGCAAACCAGCGAACATAAAGGTCAGTGCCTGACATAAATACACCGTTGCTACTATTCTTTTAGATGAGGCTAGCGCATCATCGTCATTATTAATTTGTTGTTCATCACTCATAAATATTCCTAAGTTTGTATAAATACTGGAATGGGTTATGCGCAATAAATACTTTACTACGCGAGCCATTGGAACACTTTAATTGAGCAATGTATACAGTATTTAGTAAATAGTTATAAATAAGTTTAAATTTAATGCTATCAATGATCAAAAAACACATCAATAATTTTTTAATCTCTCTAAAGAGCCCAGTCATTTAAAAACAATAACCTAGCGACTTTAAAAGAAATACAATTTCTTTATTCCAAAAATTTCTATTGTATTTTATTTTAAACACTATATATTGTGCCTATAAATATATAAAGCAACTATATATAGATTTTCTTATCGCAATCAGCCCTCTTATCTAACACGCTGATTTACGGATTTATTTTAATTTTTCATAAGCCAACCTTCGGAAAAGCACCTATGCCAGCACAATTGCATGTTATCGCCAATACTGTTACGGAAATCCCTTTCCAAGACGCTTCTATGGATATTTGGGATACTAAATATCGATTAAAGAGCAAAGAGGGTGTGACCATTGATAACACAATTGATGAAACCTACCAACGAGTTGCTAGGGCCTTAGCTGATGTTGAAACAGGCAACAAAAAAGACCAGTTCTACACAGATTTTCTGTGGGCTTTGCGTCAAGGGGTTATTCCCGCTGGCCGTATTATTTCTAATGCTGGAGCCTTAGAACATAAACCAGCCACCTCAACTATTAACTGTACCGTATCGGGCACCATTGCTGATTCTATGGATGATATCTTAGGCAAGGTACATGAAGCGGGTTTAACGCTAAAAGCAGGTTGTGGTATCGGTTATGAGTTTTCTACTTTACGCCCTAAAGATGCTTATGTATCGGGGGCGGGTGCCTATACTTCTGGCCCATTATCCTTTATGGATATTTATGACAAAATGTGTTTTACCGTGTCTTCTGCAGGGGGGCGTCGTGGTGCACAAATGGCAACCTTTGATATTGGTCACCCTGATGTCATCGAATTTATTCGCGCTAAAAGAGAAAACGGTCGTTTACGTCAATTTAATTTATCGTTATTGATTACGACTGAATTTATGCAGGCGGTTAAAACTGACCAAGCGTGGCCACTGTCTTTTCCTGTCACTGAAAAAGAAGTAGCGGTTGATAAACTGGATTTAAAAGACAGCCAAATCATTATCTGGCGTGATTTACCCATCAAAACAGGCTATGTCGTTAACAATGATGGCCTAGTCGCTTGTAAAATTAGTAAAACTATTCCAGCACGACGTTTATGGGACATCATCATGAGTTCTACTTATGATTATGCAGAACCCGGCTTTATTCTTATCGATAAAGTGAATGAAATGAATAACAACTGGTTTTGCGAAAATATTCGCGCCACTAATCCTTGTGGTGAACAACCTTTACCGCCTTATGGTAGTTGTTTATTAGGCTCTGTTAATCTAACTCGCTTTATTAAAAAACCATTTACTAAAGAAGCTACCTTTGATTGGGTTACCTACCGTAAAACTATCAAAATCTTTACCCGCATGTTAGACAATGTTGTAGAAATTAATGGTTTACCTTTGCCACAACAAAGAGATGAAATCACTAGTAAACGTCGTCATGGTATGGGTTATTTAGGGTTAGGCTCTACTGTTACCATGTTAGGTATGAAATACGGTGATGAAGCGTCAATTAAATTTACGGAAGAAGTCACTAAAGTCATGGCTATTGAAGGTTGGAAAGCCGCTTTATCGCTAGCCAAAGAAAAAGGCCCTGCCCCTATGATGGAACAAATATTTACTGTGACGGGTGAAATGCTGCATAAACGTCCTGAAATGATCGCAGATGGTTTTAAATTGGGTGATAAAGTCGCTGGCAAAGTATTACTGGCAAAATACAGCCGATATATGCAACAACTGGCCAAAGAAGAGCCTGAGTTAGTCGCAGATTTAATTGCAACCGGCGCGCGATTTACACATCATAGTTCTATTGCTCCAACAGGTACCATCTCATTATCGTTAGCTAATAATGCGAGTAACGGTATTGAACCGAGCTTTGCGCACCACTATTCACGTAATGTGATTAGAGCAGGTAAAAAGTCTAAAGAAAAAATTGATGTCTTCTCTTTTGAGCTATTAGCGTACAGAGAAATGATCAACAGTAATGCAATGCCATACACTGATAACCCTGATCATGCTTTACCTGATTACTTTATTTCAGCTGATGATGTCACCCCTAAACAACATGTGGATATTCAAGCAGCTGCCCAAAAATGGATAGATTCTTCAATCTCAAAAACAGCTAACGTACCTACAAACTATCCTTATGAAGATTTTAAATCAATCTATGAATATGCTTATGATCAAGGCTTGAAGGGCTGTACGACTTTCCGCTTTAACCCTGAAGTGTTCCAAGGCGTGTTAGTTAAAGAGTCTGATTTAGAAAATACAACGTATCAATTTACTTTAGAAGATGGTGAAGTGATCGAGCTTAAAGGTAATGAAGATGTGGAATATGATGGTGAAATACATAGTGCCGCCAACTTGTTTGATGCCTTAAAAGAAGGCTATTACGGTAAGTTTTAAGCCTTAATCATACACATCACTTAGAGATAAAATCATGGCACAAAAAATTAGCAAAAAGATCGTTAGTTACAAAGTTTTAAATAACGATGAACAGACTACTGCAGAACCCGTTATATCAAACGATAAAAAAATTGACGTAGAAAGCATGCATGAAAATGTAGCGAGACCTGAAATATTATTTGGCTCTACCTACAAAATCAAAACGCCTCAATCAGAGCATGCTTTGTATATCACTATTAATGACATGATCTTGAATGAAGATACGGAGCATGAAGAAAGACGCCCTTATGAGGTGTTTATTAACTCTAAAAACATGGAACATTTCCAATGGGTGTTGGCGTTAACGCGGGTTATTTCTGCAGTATTTCGTAAAGGTGGCGATGCGGTATTTTTAGTAGATGAATTAAAGTCAGTATTTGACCCTAAAGGCGGCTACTTTAAAAAAGGCGGTGTATTTATGCCTTCGTTGGTAGCTGAAATTGGTTGCACGATTGAACAACATCTTAAAAAAATTGGCATGTTACAAGCCCCTGAATTTGATACCCATCAAAAACAGTTTTTAGATGCAAAACGTAAAGAATTTGAAGCGATCCACAGTGATACATCTACTTTAGATGCATCAGGTAACTTTCCTGCGAAGGCTTTACTCTGCGCTAAGTGTCAAACAAAAGCCCTCGTGCTAATGGATGGTTGTATGACCTGTTTAAATTGTGGCGACAGTAAGTGTGGTTAATTATAAGGTAAAACGCTAAGTAGATTAATTAAACTGGCCTTCCAAGGTCAGTTTATTTTCTTTTGGCAAGTTCACTGTTACAGAAATTTGCCCCGCAAATATTTGTTCAACAATGTGTCCATTTAGCTTTTTTAACGCATATTCAAAAGCCTGAAACTTTTCATAATCTAAGGTAAAGTGCACTTCAGCCATTTCTATGTAAGAGTGCAGTTCTGCGCTATCAAGCACCTGCCTAGCCATTTGTCCGTACGCTCTTGTTAAACCTCCGGCACCTAACTTAACTCCACCAAAATAGCGAACGACTACCACTACGGCATTAATAATATGCTTGCCCTCTAGGTGTTGAAAGATGGGTTTACCCGCTGTACCCGTTGGCTCACCTGCATCAAAAAAACGATACACCATACCTGCCGGTGTTTTTATACGATAGGCAAATACGATATGATGCGCGTGTGGGTGTTCAATTTGCAGTTCTCTAATATGCTTAAGTACGTCTTGCTCTGATGTAATGGGAAAAACGATACTGATAAACCGAGATTTTTTTATAATCTCTTCATAATGATAAGATTCCGTCAGATAGAACATTTTAAGTGGTATAAATAAGATGTCATAGGATTAACTTTATAAATAACTGACAATGATAACAGCTGGTAAACCGTTTTCAATGACCCTAAAAGCTATGCAATATCCCACTTCATCAAACAATTATCAGCTTGAACATACCCAACTCTTAAATAATAGTTATAAAAAACTATTATCAACTGATCTACTGGCTAATGCCGGGGCAGATAGTGACGTGGCATATCAGTTATTCCACGCGCCATTTGCATTGGTTAGCCATAATACGGCGAGAGAACCTATATTTAATTACGCAAATTTAAAAGCACTCGAATTGTTTGAACTTAATTGGGAAGCGTTTACGCAACTCCCTTCCAAATTATCCGCTGAACCAATAAATCAAGCCGAACGAGAACGATTATTAGCACAGGTTACGCAAAACGGATTCATTGATAATTATGCGGGTGTCAGAATATCCAGTACAGGCAAACGTTTTATGATTAAAAATGCTGTCGTTTGGAATTTAATCGATGATAAAGGACAGAATAGAGGCCAAGCAGCCTGCTTTGCTGAATGGGAATTTATAACTAAACACAAAGATACGGATAAAGCTGTTTAGCGTTATCCGTATAAACATTACTCTTCGATAGCGCCTACAGAAGCTAATAAACTTGCTAGCTCCCCTTTTTTATATAAATCAATCACGATGTCACAACCACCAACTAATTGACCATCGATATAAAGTTGTGGATACGTTGGCCAATGCGAATATTCTTTGAGTGCTTCTCTTAATTCAGGATCTTCAAAAATATTAACCGCCGTGTATTTTGCTTGAACAGCTTCTAAAACTTGCACTGTTTGCCCAGAAAAGCCGCATTGTGGGAAGTCTGGTGTACCTTTCATATACAATATAACTGAGTTATTTTCTAACTGGTCTTTTATTCTTTCTATAACGCTCATAACTATTAATCACTCGATTTAATAAAGGGTTAGCCAATTCTATCAACTTTGGAGCATTTAAAAAAGCAATTCTTATCAAGCATTTCTTGCCTGCATCTTAATTGAATCTTATAATCAAATGTTTTTTTATCAGGTTAACTCAATGACTCACATCATGCCAACATACAATCGCTTACCGGTCACCTTTGATCGTGGAGAAGGCGTTTGGTTGATCGATGTAAATAATCAACGTTATTTAGATGCACTATCAGGTATTGCAGTTTGTAATTTAGGACATGCTCACACTGCGGTTCATAAAGCAATTTGTGCGCAAAGTGAAAAACTTTTGCATACTTCTAATCTCTATAACATTGCTAACCAAGAATTATTAGCGGATAAATTAATCAAGAAAAGCGGTATGTCCAATGTTTTCTTCTGCAATTCTGGTGCAGAAGCCAATGAAGCGGCTATCAAATTAGCACGTAAATTTGGTCATTCAAAAGGTATTGAGAAGCCTGCCATCATTGTCATGGAAAAAAGTTTTCATGGTCGAACCTTGGCCACACTGAGTGCTACTGGTAATGCAAAAGTACAACAAGGCTTTGAACCCCTAGTCGAAGGCTTTACTAGAGTGCCCTACAATGATGTAAAAGCGATTGAGGATGCCTTAAAAACTAATCAAAATATCGTTGCCATTTTAGTTGAACCTATCCAAGGTGAAGGTGGCATTAATATCCCAGCACCTGACTATTTAAACCAAATTAGAAGGATCTGTGACGCACACGATATATTAATGATGTTAGACGAAATTCAATCAGGTATCGGCAGAACTGGTCAATTTTTAGCCTATCAACACAATGATATTCTGCCTGATGTTTGCACCTTAGCAAAAGCTTTAGGTAATGGCGTTCCCATTGGTGCCTGTTTGGCGCGTGGAAAAGCATCTGAAATATTAACAGCTGGCGCACACGGTTCAACTTTTGGGGGAAACCCGCTTGCCTGTGCCGCAGGCATTGCGGTATTAAACACTCTTGAAGCCGAAAATCTAATCGCCTTAGCACAAGTTAAGGGTGACAATTTACGCACGCTATTTTCTGAGAAATTAAAAGACAATCAACATATTGTAGACATTCGTAATAAAGGCCTTATGATTGGAATTGAACTTGATAAGCCTTGTGCTGAACTGGTTAAAATCGCCTTAGACCAGCATTTATTAATTAATGTCACAAACGACTCAACTATTCGCTTATTACCCCCGTTAATAATCACTAAACAAGAAAGCCAATACTTGGTTGATACTTTAGTGGCTATCATTAACGCTTACACTACACAGATTCACTAATATGAAGCCAAGACATTTTACTAGCCTGCTGGATTTATCGAGCGAAGAATTGCGTCAGATATTAAACAGAGCTATTGAACTAAAAAATACTAAAAATCGCGATTACCAACCTTTAAAAGGGCAAGTACTGGCCATGGTATTTGAAAAATCATCTACCCGTACACGCATTTCTTTTGAAACCGGCATGGTACATTTTGGCGGTAGCGCTTTATTCTTATCGCCCAGAGATACGCAGTTAGGACGCGGAGAACCTTTGCAAGATAGTGCTAAGGTTATCTCTAGTATGGTTGATGGTATTATGTTGAGAACTGATAAACATGAAACCGTCACTACTTTTGCTCAACATTCAAACGTACCGGTGATTAATGGTTTAACTGATCTTGAACATCCTTGTCAGTTATTAGCAGATATGCAAACTTATTTAGAATTCCGTGGGGATATTAAAGGTAAAACAGTTACTTGGATTGGAGATGGTAACAATATGTGCCATTCATATATTCATGCCGCCATCTTGTTAGACTTTAAATTAAACATTGCTAGCCCAACAGGTTATCACCCCTTACCTGCTTACACTGATCTAGCTAAAGAGCGTATTACCTTATTCAGTAATGGTTTGGACGCCGCAAAAGACAGTGACTTGATAGTAACAGATGTTTGGGCTAGCATGGGCCAAGAAGAAGAACAAAAACTTCGTGAAATTGCATTTAAAGACTATCAAATTAATGCAGATATTATGAAAGTAGCTAAATCTAATGCCTTATTTATGCATTGTTTACCTGCTCATAGAGGTGAAGAAGTAACTGCAGAAGTGATCGATGGACCGCAAAGTGTTATATTTCCAGAAGCTGAAAATCGATTACATGCTCAAAAAGCACTACTTGAATTTTTATTAGTTTAAAATTAACGTTAGAATTTATCAATCAGTTAACCTTTATAAGAAAATATCCGTGAATAAAATATTTAGCGTTTTTTTTGTTTTCCTATTAGCTACGCACACTGTATTTGCTGATACTGTCTATGTAGATGATGAGCAGAATTTAACTTTAAGAAACGCCCCTAGCATTCATGCTAAAGCGTTAAAAGTATTAACTGTCGGATATCCACTGACCATCATTGAAAATCAAAATAAATTTGATTTCATCAAAGTGAGTTTGCTCGATGGTACAGAAGGTTATATTAAAGAACGCTACACTACTAAAAAGGCACCTACTATTGATCCTAAAGATGCTGCGGCGAAAGCCATTGCACAATTACAATCTGATAATAATAAACTTCACACTGAAATTACCGATTTAAAAGCAAAATTAACCCCAGGTACTTCTTTGGAAAAAACGCTAGCGAATGAGCGTGATCAGTTAGCACGAGAGTTAAATGATCTTAAAAAGACGGCTGCCAGTGCTTATCAATTAAAAAACGAACGTGATGATTTTCAAGAACGCGTAGTCAATGCTGAACGTGATTTACAACAGTTTAAGTTAGAAAATCAATCGCTAAAAGATACTGCTAGTCAAGACTGGTTCTTGTACGGTGGATTATTATCTTTATTTGGAGTTATCTTAGGTTTTATCTTACCTAAATTAGGTTGGCGCCGTAAAAACAGTTGGGATTCATTTTAAAAATTTATTCCAACTCTCATGAACTCTGAAAAATCTTTCGTCAGTTGGTTTAGAGACTCTTCACCTTACATCCATGCACATCGCAATAAAACCTTCGTCATTTCATTTGGTGGAGAAGCGGTTTTAGCAGATGATTTTGCTCATCATGTGCATGACTTCGCACTATTAAGCAGTTTAGGCATTCGTCTTGTATTAGTACACGGTATTCGTCCCCAAATTGATGAACGCTTACACAAACTTAATGCGACGGCAAAATTCCATAATCATTTACGTATCACTGATGATTTAGCGCTACAGTGCGTTAAAGAAGCGGCTGGATTAGTGCGCGTAGAAATTGAAGCCTTATTATCTATGGGCATCGCAAACTCACCCATGGCAGGAAGTGATTTAAAAGTGGCCTCGGGTAATTTTGTGACGGCTAAACCTATTGGGGTTATTGAGGGTGTTGACTATTGTCACACAGGCGAGGTACGCCGAATTGATAGTACTGCCTTACATCAACAACTCGATCAAAACAATGTGGTGCTGATATCACCCATCGGCTATTCACCGAGTGGTGAAGTATTCAACCTTTCTGCAGAACAGGTGGCCACAGCGGTATCTATCAGTTTAAAAGCCGAAAAATTAATTTTATTAACTGAGCAAAGTTGTATCAATCCAGAGAGTAATGAGGCTATTCGTCAGCTAACCACTTCTGAAACAGAATTATTTTTAAATCAACACGCTAACCTCTCTGACATTATTACCCTGCCCTTAAAAGCTGCCATACAAGGCTGTCAATCAGGTATTGAACGAGTGCATTTAATCAATCGTCATATTAATGGTGCATTATTACTTGAGCTTTTTAGTCGTGATGGTGTTGGTACGCTTATTAGTTCGACACCTTTTGAAGAATTGCGTCCTGCGACCCTGAACGATATTGGCGGCATTTTAGAGCTGATTAAACCTTTAGAACAACAAGGCATTTTAGCCAAACGCTCTAGGGAAAAAATCGAGATGGAAATTACTGATTATATTGTCATTGAACGTGACGGCTTAATTATCGGCTGTACTGCATTACATCCCAATTCTCTAGAACACTTTGGCGCTATTGCCTGTCTTGCTGTGCATCCAGATTATCGTGGTTCTGCACGCGGCAATAAACTATTACGTTATGTCTACGATAAAGCCAAACAATTAAATTTGAGCGCGCTATTTGTTTTATCCACACAGACTGTGCACTGGTTTATTGAGAGAGGCTTTATTACCACTGACTTGAACAGCCTCCCTGAGCAACTTAAAAAATTATACAACCCTGCTCGAAACTCTAAAATTTTAATTAAACAGCTAAATTAATTGTATTGATGCCTGCTTTATCCATTTTACAGATATCAGATTTACACGTATTACCTAAGTACAATAATACCTTACTGGGTGTTAATACGGAGCATTATTTTGCAGCCATACTGGAACTAGCTAACACCCGCCAAACGCATTACGATTTAATCTTGGTTACGGGTGATCTAGCACAAGATCCCTGTGTAGCAAGCTATAAAAGAATTCTTACTCGCTTAAATAAAACTGATATCGCTTGTATTTGTTTGCCTGGTAATCATGATGATTATGTAATGATGGCGCGCATTTTTAACACTGAGCAAGTTAATTGCCAAAAACAAACACTATTGAATGACTGGCAAATTATTAGCTTAAATAGCCAAGTCATCGGTGCTTCCAGCGGTTATTTGGCCAAAACAGAATTAGATTTTCTCCAATCTTGCTTAAAACAATATCCGAATAAATATACTCTTATTGCTGTACATCATAATTTCATACCTAGCCATAGCCCATGGTTGGATACCATGATGATTAAAAATGCAACTGAATTTATAGAAATTATTAAACAACATCCGCAAGTGAAGCTAGTCACTACCGGTCATGTACATCAAGAAATGGATATCAATACAGGACACGTTCGGGTGTTAGGCACTCCATCAACTTGTTTTCAATTTATGCCGTTAAGCCATTCATTTAGCATTGATGACAAAATGCCAGGCTATCGGCAAATTAAACTATATCAAGATGGCAATATTGATACCCAAGTTAGCCGTTTAGCAGGCAGATTAACCGAATTAGAAACAAACACGATTGGATATTAATATTTTTACCCGCCTATGATTGAGGTAATTTGTGCAACTTAATCTCATTACTTTTTCGATCAGTCACTAAAGCCGCACAATACTTTTGAGACAATTCTATAGCATTGATAAACCAATTATCTACACTACCACAACTGGTTGGAATACTAATAAATTGATTTATGTTATTTGGATTAATGACGCATTGGTCTAATCCCAGCACAATGCCATGACCCGTGGCTTTTACGAGGGCTTCTTTTCTTGTCCAAAACTTATAAAAAGCCGTGAGTCTTTCAGATTCAGATAGTTGAAACCAGTATTCTCTTTCAATAGACGAGAAACATTTATACACTAAACCCTCAATATTATGACGCGGCTTACAATATTCAATATCAATCCCTAATTGGCAATGTGTTGAAATCGCGATTAAAAATAATTCTTTGGTGTGACTTATATTAAACACTAGTTCCGGATAATCAACTAAATAAGGTTTACCGGACTGGGTTTTGTTTATGACTATTCTCTCTGGGGCTACATGCAGAATTGTTGCTAATTGATAACGTAAAAGCGCATGGATTTGCACATACTCCTTGCATCTAACGACACTTGTCATTTTATGAGCGTGTGCTTGCTCAGTCGCATCTAATACTGACCAATGACGCTGATAACTTGCATCATCAACAGACACTAAACCTTCCCAGATGTCTACGGTGTTTGGGGTTATCATTGCATTACCTGTGCTGAACCCTCACCCCGTTTATCGCTTGCTGCTGAGAGTGTTCTCGTTGTCTTATTAAGTGAAACCGCTTGCATGTCACCATAGGGCCGCGCTACGGGTTTTAAATGATGTCCTAAAGCTTCAAGCTCGATAATTTCAGCGGGTGAAAAAGCAGACACTTCATATTCTATAACATCCGGCATAAATTGATGATGATAACGTGGCAAATTAACCCAGGAATCAGGCCCTTTCCCTTCTGCAAAATTTAATACCGCTAAAAGCACCATTGATATAATTCTGCTACCACCCGGGGTACCCAATACAGCGATATTATTATCACTCTCCAAAAACGTAGGAGTCATACTAGATAACATTCGTTTGCCTGGTGCAATTGAATTTGCCAAGCCCCCTACTAAACCATAGATATTGACTGAACCCACTTGGCTATCAAAATCATCCATTTCATCATTTAAAATGACCCCTGTGCCTGGTGCTACAAAAGATGAGCCATATTGATAATTAATGCTTAAGGTTGCGGCAACACGATTACCTTCTTGATCTATGATCGAAAAATGTGTGGTATTAGCACCTTCGTTGTGATTTTCAATTTGCCCCGATAATTGGTTGCTTGATAGTGCTTTGTCAAAGCGTATTGAACTCCGTAGTCCTGCGGCATAATCTTCATTTAACAAACGCTCAACAGGAATATCAATAAAATCAGAATCACCTAGATACAAAGTACGATCGTGATAAGCACGGCGTAATGCCTCGATAATAACGTGTTTACGTTGCGCTTCTGACATTACATTTAGGTTATAAGCAGCCAATATATTTAATGCTTCAATGAGGACAATCCCACCTGATGAAGAGGGTGAAGCACTTGTTAGTTTAATACCTTTATAATTACCAAACACTGGCTTACGTTCAACAATTTGATAACTTTCTAAATCTGCTTTAGTCCAGTTACCCCCTGCTTGTATCACACCTTTAACTAATTTATCTGCTATTTCTCCGTCATAAAAACCTGCACGCCCTTCTTGACCCAGTTGAATTAGTGTTTTCGCCAAGTAGGGTTGCCTTAAGATTGAATACAGCTCAGGAAGCGTATTATCTTTAGTTAAGAATATTTTTGCAGTGGCAGGGTAATTTTTAATTACCTCGAGTCTAGTTTCTAATAATCTTAAATAACGCTCTCCTATTGCAAACCCAGTGCTAGCATATCTAATTGCCGGAGCTAAATTCTCGGCTAATGTTAAGCGACCATAATGTTCTGATATATGAACGAGTCCTGCTGGCATTCCTGGAATTGCAGCCGCTAATGCACCATCGAGTGATAGTTTTGGAATGATATGTCCACTTTTATCTAAATACATATCTTTGTGAGCCGCTAATGGGGCTTTTTCTCGTCCATCAATTAACACATCAAGATGATCCTTTTCTCTGTGTAACAACCAATACGCCCCTCCCCCTAAACCTGATCCAGCGGGTTCCAGAACTGCTAATGCAGCACTTACAGCCACCGCCGCGTCATAGACATTTCCGCCCTTTGCCAATACTTCAAAGCCTGCGGCGGTTGCTAAAGGATGTGCACTCGCGATTGCAACTTTCTGGTTATCGGCGTTAACACACGATATGGATAAACTGTATATAAAAAAGAATGAATGAATTTTTAACATTTTTACAATGCGCAACTATTAAATGAATGAGTACAAGAATTTATAACTTAAAAAGAGAAAGTCTCTACTAAAAGTGAAGTTTAACATCACTGTGTAGGTAAGATAAAAGCGTGATTAAGCGGCGGATAAATTTAACTAACGTTAAATATCACTTTTAATTAAATATGTTAAAGACAATAGACAAAAAAAAGCCAGAAATAACGAATTATCTCTGGCTTGTTTTGATTAGATAGGGATGCATTACCCTTTATATTAACCTTCATAGGTTAATAGAAGGCGTTAGACATATAACGAACCCGCACATTGTTAGAACTGCGTAGCTTTTGTATTTTTACGACTCATACTTAAGCTACTCGAAATAGCAGCTGTAGCAAATAAAGTTGATGAAATAATAAATTCACCAGAAATAAAACCCACTATACCCGTTAAAAATATAGCCCCAGTAACAATATCTTTTTGTAAATCAGTCATCAGATTATCCTCGTTGTTAATATAAAATGTAGTTTTCTTAAACTACGGGTTAACTATACAGAATACTCGTATTGTTGAC
>CAIXDX010000162.1 GCA_903918335.1 uncultured Methylococcaceae bacterium
ACACGTTTTACACGCCATACTTTTGTGCGAGTTAAGTTAGAAACAGGGCGAACTCATCAAATTAGAGTGCATATGTCCCATATTCGATTTCCTTTAGTCGGTGATCAAGTTTACGGGGGGCGTTTTCAAATGCCTGCAGGTTGTAGTGAGGCGTTAGAAAAAGAACTTCGTGGTTTTAAACGTCAAGCGCTACATGCAGCTAAGCTTGGGTTACAACATCCTGTTACAAATGAATATTTAGAGTGGGTACAGCCATTGCCTGATGATATGGTGCGTTTATTAGAAGCTTTGGCTGCTAATGAATAATCCAGCTAGTTTTCTATATCCCGAGTGGCCTGCACCTCCAAATATTAGAGCGCTGTCAACATTCAGAGCGGGAGGTGTAAGTAAATCACCGTTTAATAGTCTTAATCTTGCAGCACATGTCGGTGATAATTTAGATTCAGTGGTGCAAAATAGAGCGATTATTAGTCGTGATTTAGGGTTGCCAACTGAACCTATTTGGTTAGAGCAAATTCATAGCGATAGGGCGATAGAAGCAATTTATAGGCCTTTACCAGAGCAAGCTGATGCTAGTTATACTTCAAAAACAGGGGTGGTATGTGCTGTTTTAACAGCTGATTGTTTGCCGTTGTTGATTTGTTCCAAAGATGGATTGCAAGTTGCGGCTGTGCATGCAGGTTGGAAAGGGTTATTAGCCGGAGTTGTAACTAACACTATAAAGGCATTACAAAAAGCATCTAGTCAGAATTCTGGTTATATGGTTTGGTTGGGGCCTGCAATTGGTCCTAAATGTTTTGAAGTGGGTGCAGAAGTACATGAGGCTTTTGTTAGAAAGCATTTGAGAAATGAAAGTGCTTTTATTCAAGTTTCAAAGGATAAATGGTTGGCTGATATTTATCATTTGGCGCGAATTGAATTAACAGAAATGAGAATTACTGACGTTTATTCCAGCTCTGCTTGTACTTTTACAGAAAATGAGTTGTATTATTCTTATCGTAGAGATAGCCAAACAGGCCGTATGGCTTCTTTAATTTGGAGAGAATCATAAAGTGAATCTGTTATTATTAATTATAATTTTTACAGCGGTTGGTGGTGTCTTAAGTGTCTTGGCTGCTGCTGTCTTTTTATTATTGCGGGAAGAGCATAGAAAAGCTGTTTTACCTCATGGTATTAGTTTTGCGATAGGCGCCTTATTGGCTGTTGCGTTTTGGGGTTTAATACCAGAGGCTTTTGAGTTGGTGAAAACGGAACGATTTCAACTCTTATCAGGAACTATTTTAGTTGGAATACTGGGCTTTTTTGTTTTAGAGAAGTTATTGGTATGGCGACATTGCCATGCAGGGCACTGTGAAGCTCATGGTGAAGATAGTCATGCAGATCATGGTCACTCACATAAGCATGGCGTAAAAAAATCAGCCGGCGCTTTAATTATTTTAGGCGATAGTATTCATAATTTTGTTGATGGTATTTTAATTGCGGCTGCATTTTTAACTGATGTGGAATTAGGCATTGTGACTAGTTTAGCCGTAGCAGCGCACGAGATTCCACAGGAAGTAGGTGATTTTGCTATTTTGTTAGATAGTGGTTATTCTCGTAGAAAAGCACTTCTTTATAATGTGCTGGCAAGCTTAACTACGGTTTTAGGTGGTGTCTTGGCTTACTTTGGTTTGGAAAATATACAGAATACATTGCCTTATTTTCTAGCTTTGGCCTCTTCTAGTTTTATTTATATTGCCGTTGCAGACTTAATTCCCTCTTTGCATACTAAAACAGATACTAAAACTTCTCTGCAACAAATTGCTTTGATAGCAGCGGGTGTTTTATTGATTTGCTTCTTACATGATTTTGCACATAGCATGAAACCTTAGCGACCTAAGCCCCTACCTATAGAGATAACTGATTTGCCTTTATAGGTGGGGGAGGTATGTTTTATGTGATTACATCAGGCTCTGTCCGGCCTGTGCGTTGTTTAACTTTACATAGTTGTTCTGCTAGATCAATTAAAAAAGCTAATGCAACTTGAGCTTCTTGGTCATGTTTAGTGATATCTGCTTCGAAACGTTCAATATAGATTCTTAATGTTGCGCCCACTGTGCCCGTTCCTGACAGGCGGAATACGATACGAGAGCCATTTTCAAATCCAATACGAATTCCTTGATGGCTACTGATACTACCGTCGATAGAGTCTTCATAACAGAATTCATCGGCATAACTCACTTTGTATTCACCAAATACTTGTTTTGGTAATGTGGGAAGTTGTTTGCGTAAATGTTCAACAATAGAGTTCGCAATAGGTGTTTCTATTGCTTCGTAATCATGGCGGCAATAAATGTCACGCCCAAATTTTTCCCAATGTTCATGAACAATATCCGCAACTGATTGACGTTTAACAGCGATTAAATTCAACCAGAACAGTACGGCCCATAAGCCGTCTTTTTCTCGAACATGAGTAGAGCCTGTGCCAAAACTTTCTTCACCACAAAGAGTGATTTTGCCTGCATCTAATAAGTTACCGAAAAATTTCCAGCCGGTAGGTGTTTCATAGCAAGGTATTTTATATTTTTCGGCAACACGATCCACGGCTTGACTAGTTGGCATGGAGCGTGCCACTCCACTTAAGCCGGCTTTGTAAGCGGGAATTAAATGAGCATTAGCAGCCATAATAGCTAAGCTGTCGCTGGGTGTTACGAAAATATTGCTACCGGTGATCATATTGCGATCGCCATCACCATCGGATGCGGCACCAAATGTAGGTGCATTAACGCTAAACATGCGTTCCGCAAGTTCATGGGCGTGCGCTAGATTGGGATCAGGGTGATGGCCACCAAAATCTTCAAGAGGATCAGCATTAATGACTGACTCAGGTGAGGCGCCTAATATATCTATTAGGATGCGTTTTGCGTAGGGGCCTGTAATGGCACTCATGGCATCAAAGAGCAATGTAATATAGCCGTTGCTAATGCTTTGCTTTAATAACTTAAAATCGAAGATTGATTCTAAAAGTTCGGCGTAGTCAGTGACAGGATCGATGATTGTTATTTTTAGAGTGTCAATTTGTTGAGAGCCTAAATTATCTAGATCTACATCTGGGATGTTAGCGCTTTTGTAGTGATCGATGACTTGGCTACGTTGAAAGACGTCTTTTGTGAATTTCTCTGGGGCTGGTCCACCGTTGCTAACATTGTATTTGATGCCGAAATCTTCGTCAGGACCACCTGGGTTATGACTGGCTGAAAGTATAAGGCCGCCAAAAGCTTGATACTTTCTAATGATATGTGAAGCGGCTGGTGTTGAAAGTAAGCCACCTTGTCCAATGATAAGTTCTCTAAAGCCATTTGCAGCTGCCATTTTAATGATAATTTGTATGGCTACTCTGTTAAAATATCTTCCATCTCCACCAAGAACAAGGCTTTTACCTTGGGTATCTTCAAGTGAATCAAAGATTGATTGCACAAAGTTTTCTAAATAGCCTGTTTGTTGGAATACTTTAACTTTTTTTCGCAGTCCTGAGGTGCCTGGATTTTGGTCTTGATAGGGGGATGTTGGGATGGTATCTGTTTGCATATCTTCTCCATAATGCGATAATTAACTTGATGGATAAAATACACCAAAATTTAGGTATAGTCTAAAATTAATATGATACGAATTTGTTCTTTGTTATTCTTTTTTGTTGTTTCTTGTGAGGTTTTTGCAGATCCCAATGTGTGGTTATTAGTTGATACAAAGGGGCGTAAAATTGAAGTAAAAAAAGGAGAGAAAACCATTGAGACAATTGACTCTATTGCTATTGGAAGAGGTGGTGCGGGATCAAAAAATCATAGGGGGGATAATGTTACTCCTTTTGGAGAGTATCGCATTGGTTGGGTTGGTAAAAAAAGTGAGTTTCGACGCTTCTTCGGTTTGACCTATCCTTCTTCAATAGATGCTGAAAAGGCTTTAAACAAAGGTGTTATTGATAGATCTACCTTTGACAAGATAGTTACAGCTCATCAGTATAAACAAATTCCTCCACAAAATACTCCTTTAGGTGGGCAAATTGGTATACATGGGTTGGGTCGTGCTGATCTAAGGATTCATCAGGCAGTGGACTGGACGCATGGTTGTATAGCATTAACTAACCCCCAAATTGATCATTTAAGCCAATTGGTGGAAACTGGAACCGTAGTAAAAATAAAATAAAAGTGGAAATTTTTTATAAACCTGATAGAATCTGTGCCAGCTATAATGTTTTTTGTAGTAATAACTCTGACTAAGGAAAATAATATGAAAAAAGTAATTAAATTATCAATGATCGCAATGGTTGCTAGCTTAGTAGTTGGTTGTGCAACTAACTCTGACATTGAAGGTC
>CAIXDX010000163.1 GCA_903918335.1 uncultured Methylococcaceae bacterium
ATGAATTTTACCGGTAAGCTTTAAAATACGCTCGGTGGTCGTTGTTTTACCAGCATCAACGTGCGCGAAGATACCAATGTTTCTGTATTGCGTTAAATCTGTCATGAATTTACTCTAAAGTTGGACATTAAAAATCTTTTTGTGGTGCCCTCACTGACACATTTAATCAGGAGGGTTCGTTCTGGGGCTGTGTGATAGGTTGCAGTAAAACCACGCTCACGGGTCCAGCTTCGAAAGTCGACTATTTTAACCTACAAAGCTAGTAAAAATATAGAAAAACACATGTTTTATCTCAAGAATTAATAATTTTTATTAATTCTAGTGGATTCACATTACAAAATAATGTCTATTTTACAAATCAAAAGCGCCTATATAACGCCAGTTCATTCACTTTTACATGTATGAAAGAATTTGACTTAATATTAAACCGTTAGTTGCTAAAATTTGTTTAGGATAAACTCCAACATTACCTGAAAAGTCAGTGACTGTTGCGCCCGCTTCTTTTGCGATTAAAGCACCCGCCGCTACATCATATAAATTGAGTTCTTGCTCCCAGAAGGCATCAACCTGACCATCCGCCACTAAGCATAAATCCATAGCAGCAGAACCATATCTACGTTGACCTGCTGTATGTTGAGCAATACGCGCAAATCGTTCTAAATTATTGTCCGTTAGATAGGATCTAAGACAAGCAAAGCCTGTCGCAATCATACCGTTTTCTAAATCATCTTCTGTAGAGACTTTAATCGATTCTGCATTTTTAAATGCACCCTTACCTATTTCTGCGCAATAGTAATCATTTAAAGCTGGCGCATAGACAGCACCCATCACTAATTCTCCATCAATTTCCAAAGCGACACTAATAGACCAATAGTATTGCCCTCTAGAAAATGAATGCGTGCCATCAATAGGATCAACTATCCAACGATTGGTTTGGTCAGCAGTCTGACCACTTTCCTCACCCCAAAAACCATATTCTGGATAACGTTGAGTGAGTACTTCTTTTAAATAGGCTTCAACTGCAATATCTGCAGCAGTAACATAATCTCTTGGACTTTTTTGATTTACACCCACATTTTTTAAGTCTTTAAAATGCGTTAAAGCAATATCACCGGCTGCGCGGACAACTGCTTCTAGTTCTGTTAATGAAATAGACATCGTTAGTAACCTTTAAGAATTATAAAAAATATTTTGAATTATTAATGATGTGCCTTAACTTAAAGCAGTCTTCAAGGCAGGATTACAAAAAAATAAACAAATAGCCAATAATGTTTCCCATGCATCTCCAGCTTCTTGACCTTTAATTTGCCTATCTGCTTTTGCTGATAAAACGAGTATTTTATTTAATTGATTTTCACTTAATCTATTCATTGTCTGGTTTATAAGTTGTTTACGTTTATCCCAAACACCCAAATTTTTAAAAACCAAATTTTTATCATGACCTTTCCCTAAGGCTAATTTGATTTGTATTATCAATCTAGCTTCCCGAGTTAAAGCCCACAACACAACTGGGGCAGCCACACTTTCAGCTTTTAACCCTGATAATATTTTAATAAGCTTATTAATGTTAGTCGCTAAGACTGCATCCATTAATTTAAAAACATCATATCGAGAACTATCTGCAACGACATCATAAATTTGATCAACACTAACAAAAACAGAACCATATAAGACGTAGAGCTTTTCAATTTCTTGGGCTGCAGCTAATAAATTCCCTTCGATTCTAGAAGCAAGTAATTGCAAGCCTTGTTGATCAGCTTGCAAGCCACGCTTGCTGAGTCTCAGTTGCAACCATCTATTTAAATCATCACCCTCTAGAGGCCAAACTTGAATAATTACACCTAATTTATCAAGCACTTCAAACCAGCGGGACTTAGTTGATTTATTATCTATTTTGCCAGCAGTAATGAGTAAGATAGTATCTTCAGCAGGACGGTTACAGTAGTTAATCAACGCCTTTGCACCATCTACACCTAATGTGCCAGAAGGTATTCTGAGCTCAAGAAGTCTTTTATCAGAAAATATTGACAGCGAGTCAGAGGCGAATGCTAACTCGTTCCAATTAAAGTTCTTGTCAACTGAAATTACTTCACGATTATGATAGCCACGTTGTTTCGCAGATATTCTAATTGCATCTGCCAACTCACCTAACTGTAGAGGCTCATCACCGCTTAAAAAATAAACCGGCGATAAGCCCTTTTGAAGAGCACGTTCTAACTGCTCTACTTTAAGTCGCATAGTTACTTATTATCTAATGCAACTTTGACCCCATTTAAAACAGAACCAACAGCTTGCCGATACATTTCACCTTTAATAACAAGTTCTTCATTATCTTTTGCTATAACAGCCTGTTGATTGTTATAGTATTCACGCTTAATCGAAACAATTTGATTCTGAGCCAACACTTTATTATGAGAATCTAATATGTCATAACTAAAATCATAATCTAATTCAAAGCTATTTGCTGACCCACCTGAACTCAATGAAAGTATTCTGCGTTGACTATTCTCCTTATAAATCCTTATAAATAATCCCGCGTTCTCTGGGGTATCAGTCAATTTTACATCGCTATTATTCCCAAAAGACTTTTTAAATTGATCACGTAATTCAGCCGATGCACCTTCTAAGTAAATACTCTTTAAGCCAGAGGGTAAATTAATATCACCTCGCAAATGATAGCCACAAGAAGTAATCAAGCCCATTAAAAGAACTATATAAAAATTTTTAATTAACACTTAATTGATCCTCTGTATAAAACATGCTCAAAAATATCCTAACCTGAATCTTTAAATACTAAACTACGATATTAACCAATTTATTAGGCACTACAATGACTTTACGCAAGGGTTTACCATCGATAAACTTTTGAGCTTGTTCATCAAGCAAAGCTAGCGCTTGAATTTCATCAGAGCTCAATGAAGTTGCTACCGATATTTTACTGCGTAATTTACCGTTCACTTGGATCACATATTCAATATTATCTTGAGCTAATGCGCTCTCATCTACTTTTGGCCATGCTGCAGTAACCACTGCTTCTTGATGCCCTAAATCTAACCACAATTGATGACAAATATGCGGAACCATAGGCGCTAACATTAACACGATAGCTTCAAGTGCCTCTTGACGTACTGCCTTGCCATTAACTGATTCATCAGAAAATTTACTAAGGGTATTTACCAATTCCATATTGGCAGCGATAGCTGTGTTAAAAATAATTCTAACACCCATATCATTAGTCACTTTTTGTAACGTTTGATGAACTTGTCTACGCACAGCTTGTTGCTCTTCATTTAAAGAGGCTTTATCCAACACGACATTAGATCCACCTGAGTGAATATGCAAATACGCTTGACGCCATAAACGTTTTAAAAATCTAAAAGCACCTTCTACCCCACTATCAGACCATTCTAATGATTGTTCTGGCGGCGCAGCGAACATCACAAACAAACGTACAGTATCAGCACCGTATTGGGCGATTAACTCTTGTGGATCGACGGTATTACCTTTAGATTTTGACATTTTACTGCCATCTTTTAAGACCATGCCTTGCGTTAATAATCTTTTGAAAGGTTCATCACAAGTCAATAAACCTTCATCACGCAATAACTTAGTAAAGAAACGCGCATATAATAGATGTAAGATAGCATGTTCAATTCCACCAATGTAATGATCAACAGGTAACCAATAATTAGCACTGGCATCCAACATTGAGTCGGCTTTACTACTAGCAAAACGTGCGAAATACCATGAAGATTCCATAAAAGTATCAAAGGTATCTGTTTCACGCCTTGCCTCTGCGCCACATTTTGGGCAGGATGTTTTAGAAAAAGTGGGATGTGCTACTAAGGGTGATTGCGATCCATCAAGCACAACATCTCTTGGCAAGGTTACCGGTAAATCTTGTTCTGGCACAGGAACAGTGCCACAGCAATCACAGTAGATAACAGGGATTGGTGCTCCCCAATAACGTTGTCTTGAAACACCCCAATCACGCAATCTAAAATTAACTTTACGTGTACCTTTATTATCTTTTTCTAAGGCTTCTGATATTGCTATAAAAGCTTGGGCTGAAGTTAGGTTATCAAATTGCCCTGAATTACGTAATACACCTTTTGCAGTATAAGCTTGCTCAGAGCAATCATCAGATTCACCGCTCACAGAATGAATTACTTGTGTAATAGCAATACCGTACTTGCTAGCAAACTCAAAATCACGCTGATCATGAGCTGGCACAGCCATAACGGCTCCTGTACCATAGCCCATCAATACAAAATTAGCGATCCATACAGGCACAGCTTCACCTGTAATAGGATGTAATGCTTTGATACCCGAATCAATCCCTTTTTTCTCCATAGTCTCCATCGCAGCTTCCGATGTTTCCATAGTTTTACAGGCTTCAATAAACTCAGCAATTGCAGCATTATATTCTGCCGCTTGTAATGCTAAAGGATGTTCTGCAGCGACAGCTACATAAGTAACACCCATTAAAGTGTCAGGGCGCGTGGTATAAATGCGTAAAGGTTCATCTTGATCCGGCACAGCAAAATCCATTTCCACGCCTTCAGAACGACCAATCCAATTAGCTTGCATCGTTTTAACTTGTTCTGGCCAACCGTCTAAAGTATCTAAACTCGTTAAAAGTTCATCCGCATAAGCAGTGATCTTTAAAAACCATTGAGCAAGTTCTTTGCGTTCAACCTTAGTATCGCAACGCCAGCAGCAACCATCAATCACTTGTTCATTGGCTAATACCGTCATATCATTAGGACACCAATTGACGGGGGCTGTCTTTTTATAAACAAGACCTTTATCTAATAACTTAAGAAAGAACCATTGCTCCCACTTATAATAATCTGGATCACAAGTAGCAATTTCACGGTTCCAATCATAACCAAAACCTAATTGCTTAAGTTGATCACGCATGTAATCAATATTTTTATAGGTCCAATCAGCTGGGTGCACACCATGTTGCATCGCTGCATTTTCAGCAGGTAAACCAAATGCATCCCATCCCATTGGTTGCATTACATTTTTACCTAACATGCGTTGATAACGACTGATTACATCACCAATGGTATAGTTACGCACATGCCCCATGTGTAAACGCCCACTAGGATAAGGAAACATTGACAAACAATAATATTTTTCTTGCTTATCATTACTAGAAGATTCTGAAACATTAAACACACCTGAAGTTTCCCAAGCGGCTTGAACGTCTTGCTCGATAATGAGCGGTTGATAATTTTCTTGCATCCTTCTCGTCTTTTACCAGTTAAAAGCGTTAGAATACCGCACAGTTGCTTAAATCTAAAGCGTCAATTTTTAGGAGTTATCTCATGAACACCCACAAACTCGTTACTGCCTACTCAGATTTCATGAAACATCTTCATGAAACTATGGAAGATACTTTACATTCATTTGCAGAAGCACTTGAAATTTCAAAAGAAAAAACGGCTCAATCAAGTAACCTTAGCTCAGAAGAACTTAATAAGCTAAGTTCAAATGTTAAACGTGATGTTGAGCATGCTGCACAAACACTGTCACATGAATCAGACGCTGATTCTTTATCAGAATGGTTAAAATTTGATATAGATTTGCTTGAAAACTTTACGTTTGATGCTTTTTTAAGTGTAGCTGATAAAACCCGTCTAGAACTCGCTAAAATTGAACAATTAGCAATCACACATAAATATGAAAGTGGTGATGTTACTGCACCTGGCACATTTATTTGTGACGCGTGTGGAAAAGAAATTGCCTTCAAAACCACGAGTGAAATACCCGTGTGCCCAGCATGTCAGGCTACAACTTTTATCAGAATTTGATATCAAGTTTATAGCACTTATAATAAGTTTTTTTATATTAATCGTTTAACGAGGAAATATTATGCGTAGAGTGGTCTTTAATCAGAAAGGCGGTGTGGGTAAATCTACTATCACCTGTAATTTAGCAGCTATCAGTGCAATGGAAGGCAAACGTACTTTGGTAATAGACCTAGATGTGCAAGGCAACTCTACTCAATATTTGCTAGGTGAAAAAGTAACAGACAGTGACAAAACAATAGCACTATTTTTTAAAGAAAGCTTAAGCATCTCTTTATTTGGCAATGATAAAGTTTCAGGTCTTGAAACACTGATTCATGAAACACCATTTCCAAATCTCTACGTATTAGCCTCACACCCTGATTTAGAACCATTACAAGCTCGATTAGAATCTCGTTTTAAAATATTTAAATTAAAAGAAGCATTAGAAAAACTGCAAGGTTTTGATGCTATATATATGGATACTCCTCCAGTATTAAACTTTTATAGCCAATCAGCCTTAATAGCCGCTCAAAAGTGTTTAATACCTTTTGATTGTGACACTTTCGCTAGAGAAGCTTTATACACATTAATGAATTCTGTCGCTGAAGTTAAAGCTGATCATAATCAAGGTTTAGAAATTGAAGGTATCATTGTTAACCAATTCCAAAAACAAGCTAATTTGCCACGCTTACTCGTTGAAGAACTTATTGCTGAAGGCTTACCTGTCTTAGAATCAATGATTTCTCCCTCTATTAAAGTTAGAGAATCACATACAGTATCTCAACCATTAATTCATTATGCTCCGACGCATAAGTTAACTGATGAATTCCGTGCTTTATATGCGGAAATTCATAAATAGTATAAAAATATAAATAAATTCATTGCCGTATTCCATTGTACGGCAACGTAACCTCAATATTAAAAGCAAAAAAATAGCCGCTAGAAGCGGCTAATGAGATTACAACAACTAGAACTAATTTAATCTAGAAAACACTGCTTTTTCATACGAAGAATATTCAAAGCCCCGTTAACAATTTAATTCTAACTAACGACTATTAAATACTGTTGACAGTTTGATGACTATTACATGACAGTTCTTAATAAAAATTTATATATGCACTGTAATCAGCGCGTAATCAATAAATCGTATTGTTAACTCTTTACTTGTCATAATTATTACTCAAACACACCCTCAATCCTCATAAAAATTCATGAAAAACACATACGATCAGTACTTAACTGAGAATACTAGAATTTGGGTATTACCTATATTATCTGGCGTATTTATTGGTACCAGTTATATCCCTTTCCCCCCATGGGCTTCTTTGTTTTGTTTTGTGCCTTTATGGATATTTTGGCAAAAACAAACTCACTTAAAGCCAGTACTAATAGGTGGCTTGTTAACTGCATTTGTCTTTACTTTAATTGGCTTCAATTGGATTGCTCTCACACTACATGAATTTGCTCACTTAGATTGGCCCTTTGCCATATTAGGAGTCATTATCTATGCACTCATTGCACATCTCTATGTGCCGTTAGCTGGAGCACTCTGGTTCTTAATCAAAAGAAAACTTAAGATGACAAATCTATTGTCATTAAATTTAATGACAATAATTACGATCCTTTGTGAATCTTATTCCTTAACACTCTTTGATTGGAACTTTGGTTACTCTTGGTACGGCGCAAATATACCCATATTTCAATGGGCTGAATACATTGGCTTTAGTGGATTGAGCGCTGTAACTTTACTTTGCAATTTACCACTTTATATTGCATGGCAGGAACGCAAACTGTTTAAAGGAAAAATCATTACTGCCTGCATAATCGCTGGCTTTATTATTTTAAATATAGGTGGAATGGCTCTTAAAGCCAGAATTCCTCAAGCTGATGCTTCTGCAACTGCTTTATTAGTACAAGCGAGTACAGAAAACTCAGAAAAGCTAGCCGCTGAACTGGGTAAAGGTTATAGCCAAGAGATACTTAATCGTTATGTTTCACTCACTGATCAAGCACTTAAAGCACATAGCGGAACCCACATTGATTTTGCTGTATGGCCTGAAACCGCTTTTCCTGCGTTACTAGGTTATCAGTTCATTCAAAACAAATTACCCGCTACACTTTCAAAATTTCTTCAGGAAAGACAATTACCTTTAATTACAGGTGCATATAGTATTGATGATAAATCACAGCTCATTACTAATTCACTATTTGTCTTAGATAAAAACGGTGATCTTATATCACCACATTACAGTAAAACAATATTATTAGCTTTTGGTGAGTATATTCCAGGAGAACAGTTATTCCCTCAAATTAGAGACTGGCTACCCGCTACTGGCCATTTTGCAAGGGGCTCAGGCCCTAACCAACTACTTGAATGGAATGGCTTCAAAATGGGTGCCCAAATATGCTATGAAAGTTTATTTCCCGCATTCTCCAGGTCTCTTGCACAATTAGGAGCCGAATTTATAGTCAATGTAACGAATGATTCATGGTATGGGACATGGCAAGAACCTTATCAACATTTTTACATGACATTGGCTCGAGGAGTAGAATTTCGCAGACCTGTTTTGAGAGTAACAAATACTGGAATCTCAACTGTTTCATTAGCTTCAGGTGAAATTTTAGAAAAATCACCTATTCATCAACCTTGGGCGGGAGTCTATCAAATTCCTTATTTAAAAAACCCACCAGTAACTTTTTATCAAAGGCTGTTCTGGTTAGTACCAGGAATCTTATGGGCAAGTCTTGTTTTCTTATTAAGTTTAGGAATCTACAAGCTATATAAAACTAAAAACATAGACTAGACTCAATTATATATTGCTTATTGTGTTGGTGCATTTATGCTGATCATTAACTCCAATGATCAGCATAAATGCATGCTACCAATCACTATTAAGAGATACGTTTTTGAATTTCAGCAGCTACCAATGCATTTTCAGTGTGCAAATGAGTTAAAAAGTGTCTTCTTAGAACAGAGTCTTCCGGCACAACAATCTGTGCAATAGCTTTGTCTATAGAGCTAGAAAATGGATTTAATGAACTCTCAGAAAGGAAAAGATAAACAATAAACGTTACTGCCAAAAAAGAAATCAATTCGATCATGTTTGCACACTCCAAAACAGTTAAAATTACTAGTAAAAGTTATTTGATACACAAAAGAAAGTATCGATAAAAAGCATGCAGTTTACATACCAACATTTATGAATACCTTTATTAATTGAATTATCAGACAAAAACAACATTTCTTTTGTTAAAACCACAACAAATATATGTTTGAAAAATTATATTTGTCACAAATCATACAGGCTTAAAAGATAAACCTTCATCCCAAAGCTTATCCATTCGATTTGCAGAAATGGGGTAAGCTGTTTTAAGGTGCTGAGCAAATAATGACACTCTAAATTCTTCCAAAGCCCAACGAAAAG
>CAIXDX010000164.1 GCA_903918335.1 uncultured Methylococcaceae bacterium
ATTTCACAGTAATGTACCAATAAGAAAACATGTTGTCAAAGGATAGTTTTACAAAACATGAACAATTTTTTAATTTTATTGAAATAATAACTATTAAAAACCCTATAATTTGTGCAAAAATAACCATTTTAATATTATAACTAACTGAATCTTAATGGTTTAATTTTATAGCGGAGCTTTTGATCTCAAAACATAGACAAGAAAATATTTTGTCCAACTATTGTTGTACAGCTATTTTTTTATTAAAAAGGACGCAAAGCATGACAAAGAATCATTAAGCTCCAATGATTTTTATCAAAAGCAAAAATAATCACTCAAAAAAATAGAGCAATAACTTGATTGAATGAACCACCCACACACTCAATGTATTGATGGCTCAGTTTGAAAGGGTATTTCTATTTTTTTGCAGGGGCTAATTCAAAAATAATGAGTTCAGCCTGATCAGGCCCAGTATTTTCAACCGACATTAAAGAACCCGTCTCCCAAAACACATCCCCTGATTGATACACATTAGTTTTGCCATTTTCTACCACTGTTAATGTGCCTTTAAGCACATAGCGGGGGCCTGGACCTTCATGAGTATGCCAAGGAGTTTTAAAGCCTGGCGTAAACTTAACCCGCATGACTTTCGCATTCACTTTGTCACTTGGCAATTCAACAGACTTCTCAAGCAATGTTGCTCTATCCATAGACCCTTGAGCCATCATTTCAGCACTATACCCCACCCATAAAGCACCTAATGTAATCACAAGAACCCTGCCAAAATACTTATTTTTTATTCTATTCATAGTCTTCATTCCAATAAATACCTCTTTAATAGCCATAAATTAAACAATGTCTTTAATTAACTCCAACATTTCTTCTACCGACATTTTACCGCTAACCTCACCACCCTCTAATAAACTACTCGCTAAATCCCGCTTATGTTTATGTAGCTCTACAATTTTATCCTCGATCGTATCCTTAGCAACCAATCTATAAACGGTTACAGGTCGCAATTGCCCCATACGATGCGCACGGTCAGACGCTTGATCTTCAACAGCGGGATTCCACCAAGGATCCATATGAATTACATAATCTGCTGCCGTTAAATTTAAACCCGTACCACCGGCTTTTAAACTGATTAAAAATAAGTCCCCGTCTCCCGCTTGAAAAGCATTAACGGCTATCTTGCGCTTTGGAACAGGTGTCGAACCGTCTAAATAATGATAGGCAATACCTTTTTTATCTAGCAAACGTCTAATAATACCTAGATGCCCCACAAACTGACTAAAAACTAAAGCTTTATGTTTGTTAGCGAGTAACTCATCAACCAATTCCTCAAAAGCTTGTAACTTTGAACTCGATAGCGTGCTTTCTTCCATTACTAAGCTTGGATGGCAGCATGCCCTTCTTAACTTCATAATCTCAGCTAAGATTTTAAGTTGCTTGTGCTCTGTTTTTTCGTTACTAGATAAAAGTGCATCCATAGCATTTCTTCTCAAAGCTTCATAAAAAGCTCTTTCCTCTGCACTTAATTCTATATGCAACGTCACTTCTGTGCGTGAGGGCAATTCTGTTAACACATCATTCTTTAAACGACGCAAAATAAAGGGCCGGAGTAACTGTCTAAGACGCTGCTGAAGCTCATGATCTTTATTATTCTCGATGGC
>CAIXDX010000165.1 GCA_903918335.1 uncultured Methylococcaceae bacterium
ATTGAAAGCTTTTTGGGTGTCAAATAATCCATGTTTGACATTAAAGCTTGCAAAATAGAGGGGTGTCTAGAGTTGCAACCCACAGTATTTACAGACAATCGTGGATCGTTTGTAAAAGTATTTCATGAGCAAGCTTTTGCTAATTTGGGTTTAGAGACAGACTTTGTGGAAGAGTACTATTCTATATCCAACAAAAATGTCGTTCGAGGCCTACACTTTCAACTGCCACCGATGGATCATGTAAAAATGGTTTACTGTGTTCAGGGTGAAGTGATGGATGTCGTAGTCGATTTAAGAATAGATTCTCCCACCTACGGTCAACACGTAACCTTTGAGTTAAATAGCCGTAAAGCAAATACCATTTATATCCCCAAAGGTATGGCACATGGATTTTGTGCATTAAGTGATAACGCTATAATGGTCTATAAGGTGAGTACCGTTTATTCCCCCGAACATGATGCGGGCATAAGCTGGGATTCAGTGGGTATTGAGTGGCCAACACAGGAGACTAATTTATCACACCGTGACATGAGCTTTCCTTCATTAGTTGAATTTAATAGTCCTTTTAAAATATGAATAAAATCGCCTTAGTCACCGGAGCAACTGGATTTGTTGGTTCATATCTAGTTAAACGATTAGTACAAGAGGGATGGCAAACTCATATTATTTGCCGCACTGATTCCAGTATCCCCGCATTTGTTGAATTTGATGATGTTATAAAACACTTTTATGATGGTGCCACTGACAGCATCATACAAATTGTTGCAGATGCCAAACCGGATGTCGTTTTTCATCTGGCATCTTTATTTCTTTCTCAACATGAAACTAAAGATGTTGATGCCTTAATACAAAGTAATATTTTATTTGGCACGCAGTTATTAGATGCAATGCGAGTTAATAATGTTCGTAACCTTATCAATACTGGTACGTCTTGGCAGCATTATAATAACGAAGACTATAATCCTGTTTGCTTATATGCAGCAACCAAACAAGCTTTTGAAGCCTTATTAGAATACTACGTTCAGGCCTGTGAATTTAAAGCCATTACGTTAAAGCTTTTTGATACTTATGGCCCTAATGATCCCCGACCTAAACTATTTTATTTATTGAATAAAGCAGCGAAAACGGGTCAGCCGCTTGATATGTCAAAAGGCGAGCAATTAATAGATTTAGTACATATCGATGATGTTGTTGAGGCATTTATAATAGCTTCTCAAAGACTACTAGATAATAAAGTGACTAGAAATGAAAGCTATGCCGTTTCATCAAACAATCCAATACCACTTAGAGAATTGGTAGAACTTTATGCAAAAATAACCGAACAGACAATAAATGTTAATTGGGGTGCAAGAGATTATCGTTATAGGGAGGTTATGCAAACCTGGATTAAAGGAAATGAAATTGAATGTTGGACTCCAAGAATAAGTTTAGTAGATGGTATGCAGAAAATCTTTGTAAATATATAGACCTATTTTAAGAGTTAAGAAAGCGCATGGATAAATTAATAACAGTCATTGTTCCTGTTCGAAATGGTGAAGCATTTATAGAAAAAGCCATTGAATCAGTTCTTTCTCAATCGACAAACTTATTCAAAATCATCATAAGTGATAATGGGTCTACTGATACAACAGCGGAGATTGTTGCAAAGTTCGCTCAAGATCCTCGTATTAAAATTGTTGTTCAAACAGAACAGCTCGATATGTTTGGACATTTTAATAAATGCTTAGAAATGGTAGACACTAAGTATTTCATGATGTTACATCATGATGATTTTTTATACGATAAATGTGCTCTTGAACAAGCCTATGTTGTGCTTGAGAAATATCCCGCAATAGCGGCGGTATATAGCGATATGGTATTTGTAGATAAAGTTGGTAAGGTTATTAATAATCGTACTTATAAACGCAAGGCTCTTGTTAAAGCAAATGATATCGCTTTTTCGTCAATCACAAAAATCAGAAACTTATTTGGTATTCCAATTTTAATACGAACTGAATTTATTGCTAACCATAGGTATGACAATACGTTAACGTATTCTGCTGATCTGGATTTTTCTATCGCCATTTCTAGGAATGCAGATATTTATCATATAAATAAGATTTTAGTGGCTTACAGGATTCATGGTTTAAATGCATCAGTTAGTTTGTTCAAATTGGCGTTTGAACAGATGGTACGGATAGCAGAAAAATATAATATAAACATCAATAGAATAGATAAAACACGGATGTATGTGGATGCATATTCGGTTGCATTACAAAAATGGGTGTACTTTAAGTATTTGGATAATATAAGAAGATATTAATAAATCGTTAGGGTTCTAGTAAGATGTGTAGTTTCAGAGGTTTTGCATAAAATGAGAAAAAGACGTAAAAAAAAATCTAAAATAACTCAAAAAAAGAATCTTGAAGCTCGATTAATTAAATCAAGTCCAGTCATAAAAAAATTAAAAATTGATACGCAGTTTTTTCGTTTTCTCATTGTTGGAGTTGTGAATACTGCATTTGGTTATGCCGTTTATACACTGTTTTTGTGTTTAGGCATTCAATATCAGCTAGCAAGTTTAGGTGCTTTGATGTGTGGTGTCGTATTTAGCTTTAATACACAAAAAAAATTCGTATTTAACAGCACGAAAGATGGTGCATTTGTTCGATTTGTTTTTTGCTGGAGTGTTATATATTTATTTAATATCTCTTTAATTTCAAAATGTATTTCCTACGGTTTTGATGCATACATTTCAGGCGCCATTGCTATTGTCCCTGTTACTTTATTTTCTTACTTTTTACAAAAATTAGTTGTTTTTAAAAGTAAAAAAGAAACTAACAAAACTATGGCTACTGTGCCTGCACCCCGTAATTTTTCTATAAAGTGGTAAAAAAATGATTAATTCTGTGCCGCATAGCATTTCTATCGTAATCCCCGTATATCGAGGGGAGAAAACATTACCCACATTATTAAAAGAAATAGCACCGCTAACAACAACCCAACGAACGTCGACTGGACTGAGTTATGTTGTAGGTGAGGTGATACTTGTGCACGATTGTGGTCCTGATCAGTCGGATAAAATATTGGAAGTACTGGCTGAACAGTATTCATTTGTTCGGGTGGTCTGGCTGTCAAAAAACTTTGGACAACATCCTGCTACGATGGCAGGTATGGCAAGTGCTACAGGTGATTGGGTAGTTACCATTGATGAAGATGGGCAGCAAAACCCCGTGGATATTGGCAATATGCTGGATAGTGCGGTCACTAGATCACTTCAGTTGGTCTATGCACGTCCGATGAATCCCCCGCCCCATGGCTGGTTGCGAAACATACTTAGCCGAACCGCAAAAAACATCACATCTAAATTGATAGGCAATAAAAAGATGGTACGCTTTAATAGTTTTCGATTGGTCGATGGTGAGATTGCCCGTACTTTAGCTGCTTATTGTAGTAATGGCGTGTACCTTGATGTAGGACTGATATGGATAGCTTGTAGAATCGGTCATTGTGCAATACGCTTGAGAAATGAAATGGACCGCCCATCTGGTTACTCATATTTCAAGTTACTTGGACATTTTTGGCGATTGATACTGACTACAGGTACACGTCCTTTGCGACTAATAACCTTGTTGGGATTTAGCTCGGTTATGTTGGCAATTATCATTTCAGGATATGCATTTTATGGGAAATTTTACTCAAATAACCCCGTACAAGGTTGGACATCACTCTTAATTGTCGTTTCTTTTTTCTCTGGGGCTATTCTTACTTCGCTAGGCGTTATTGCAGAGTATCTTGCCGTTACTATGGGTATTGTTATGGGTAAGCCATTGTATGTAATCTCTACCAAGCCTACACGACCCGCGATTGATAAATGATGATTGCGTGGGTAATAGGAGGTAATGGTCTTTTAGGATCGGCACTCCGTTTGGCTTTGTTAAAAACGGAAACTACATTGTACCAACAGATAGAACGTTTTCATTGGGATAATGAGTCTGAACTTACTCTAAAAATGGAATCTGAGGTTAAGGCATTTGCAGCGGCTGTAAATTTGAAAGGTAGTTGGGAAATTTATTGGGCGGCAGGGGTGGGAACTATGGGTAGTACTGAAGAAAAGCTCGCACTTGAAACACGTATTTTGTCCAAATTACTTGATTTTATTCAAGCCGAGCCGAGATTAGTGTCAATAAAGGGTAATTTAGCTTTCGCTAGTTCTGCCGGCGCTATTTATGCGGGTGCAACGAATGATATTATTACTGAAAATACCCCCGTCGCGCCAACCACTGCCTATGCACACGAGAAATTGAAGCAAGAGCGACTAATAAGTGATTTTGCCATGTCGCATATTAGTATAACTGTGTTAATCGCGCGAATTTCAACCCTGTATGGTATGGGACAAGCAAAGGGTAAGCAGCAGGGTCTTCTGGTGGAAATTGCCCGACGTATATTGCGTAACCAACCGATACAGATTTATGTGCCGTTTGATACGATACGCGATTACATCACTGCAAATGATGCGGCAGCATTAATTAGCAATGCGTTACGAGGCTTAAAAAATAAATCTGGAGTTTTCATCAAGATAATCGCTTCTGAACAACCTACTACAATTGCTGAAATAATATCAATTTTTAAAAGGATAACTCGACGTAATCCCCGAATAATTACTAGTGCAAATAAATTATCAAATTTATATAGTCGGAGAATACAGTTTCGTTCGATAGAAGTACCAATTGACGAAAAAATCGTTAAAACAAGTCTGCTTATTGGTATAGCACAAGTTGTGGCTGCAGAGCGGATTTCTTTCGAACTGAATCGGGGGTAAATCTGGATAATTATCTAAATATTAATTAAACTCTACAAGGTAAAGCATATGAAAGGCATCATCTTAGCGGGCGGCAGTGGTACACGTCTTTACCCGATTACGAAAGGCGTTAGTAAACAACTCACCCCGATTTACGACAAACCGATGATTTATTATCCTTTGTCGGTGCTCATGTTGTCTGGCATTACAGAGATACTCATTATCTCAACCCCCCATGATCTACCCCGCTTTGAAGAGTTATTAGGCGATGGCAAAGACATCGGTTTACGCTTGTCGTATAAAGTACAACCCTCACCTGATGGTTTAGCTCAAGCCTTTATTTTAGGCGAAGACTTTATTGGCAATGATGATGTGTGTATGGTGTTAGGCGATAATATCTTTTATGGCCATGGCCTAGTGGAGATGCTTAATCAAGCCGTAGCTAATGTCACTCAACATAACAAAGCCACGGTGTTTGGGTATCA
>CAIXDX010000166.1 GCA_903918335.1 uncultured Methylococcaceae bacterium
AGATTAGCCATATTTGAATATATTGAGGTATTTTATAACCGCCAAAGACGCCATTCTGCCAATGGGTATTTGTCTCCGGTTAATTACGAACTGCAGCAAATTGTTGCTTAACAACGTGTCCGGAAAAGTGTTGACACATCATATCTAGCCCAAATCCCCCCCCATAAAATAAATAAAATAGCTTCAAAATTTTCGTTAGTTATCATTAAATTTATTTCGCTTTTTTCGAAGTCTTAAGATTAATTAAATCTTTTAAGACTTTCTATTGTAATACCTCCTTACTATTTCTTGTGATAGTATTCATTTATCTAAAGCTTATGAATGTTTATAAAACTAACCAATAGTTGAGGCATCGACATGTCAAAAAATGCAGAGAAATACGTAGAAGATTTGCTTCAAGCACTAGATGATTTTGATGATGAGCTCATTAAAGAAATTTTAGAGGAAGCGGAAGAGGCTGGATACTCAATCAATTTAGAAGAAATTGAATCGGTATAGTGGGAAGAAAGTAACGATACTAAATATGCGACAGTCACCGTTGAATATTCACTTCTACTGGGTGAGGCTGTTATCTCTGAATGGACTGCCGATTATATGGGTGATTGTGGCTCAATGGGCTCTGGTTGGTGGATTACGCAAACTTACTCCGACGGACCTGAACCTGAAATTGCTGAACTTTTAGCGGCGGTAGATATTTATATCAGAAGTCCAAAAGTGCCAGAGCCCATTCATATTGACAGTGAAGAGCACGAAGACAGTTAATAAGTTTTAATAACACACCGTCACAATCTGTCGTTTTATGTATCTATACTTTAGTTTCTTTAATTTTACTGAGGTATTAACATGAAAATAATTTCTATCGATTTGTCTGAAACTTGGGGTATTAAGGATCCAGAAACGGGTGAAGAATATGAATGGGAAACGGATGAAGAATCACCTGCGTTATTTTCATCATCGCTAATAACAGCCGTATTTCCCCACGAATTTCCAGAAGATACCACGTTCACTAATGATGAAGACTTCACTGCTAAATGGGTAGCTTTCTATGAAGAAAATCAAACCAGGATTGATGATGACGGCGATGGAGAATACGTCTGTACTGAAGACTTAATTGAAGTGTTTGAAAGCCCTCATTTTGCCTTAGAGTTAACAACGCATGGCATGGCTTGTGGACCGGTTAGTTTTACCATTTACATGATTGTAGAACAAAAATTTGAAAGTCAGCTGGATAGTCTTTTCTTAAAGTGTACAAACGAAGAAAGCTGACCATTAAAGAGTTAATACTATAGTCATTATTTTATTTTAAATTGTATTATAGTGCCCAAAGTTTAATATCTTCCTTAAACTTAGATTTTGGGCTTAATTTATCTTGGTTGTATACTTGCTATGGTTGTGAATTTGCCGCATTTTCGATTGCATATCAATTGATTCTTCTAAACTAAACTTATAATTTGTTCAAATAGGCCATAAATAATAGTCACTATGCTGTTTAAAGAAAAAATAATTGAAACATTAAAAACTGCAGAAGGACTTTACTATCGTTTAGTCTTGTTGGTCGGTGAGGCTAATTCTGGCAAAACACTATATTTGCGAGAGCTTGCAAACGAACGTAATTTAGAAGTAATCAATATTAATTTAGCACTTTCCAAAGAACTTCTTGAACTCAGCGCGAAACAACGCACACTTGTCCTCCCTGAATTATTAACTCAAATTACAGAAGTATCAAAACCATTTTTGATACTTGATAACCTTGAAATCCTATTTGATAAACATTTACAGCAAGATGCATTAAAGCTTATTCAAGGTCTCTCAAGGAATAGCACTGTTTTAGCTTCTTGGAATGGTAAAATTAGCGGAGATAAACTTATTTACGCTGAGCCCGGTCATCCTGAATACCAAGGTTACGAACTTAAAGACTTATTGATTGTTGATTTGAATAAAGCCTAATAAAACCTAATATCCCACTAATTAAATCTAGGACTAACATGAAATACGGTGAATTGATTCACTTCGACCCCATTGAGTCGGTTGTTCAACTTCGTGATGCAGATAAAGCCAGCTCAGCTCATCGTCTTGTCAGCACTTATGTTATTTCCAAAGAAATGGAAGAGCGCTTAACTAAACTCGTCTTTCCTCAAATACGCTTCGAAGATCCTGTTGAGGATCAAATAGATCATAAAGGTCTGTTAATTGTAGGTAATTACGGAACCGGTAAGTCACATTTAATGTCGGTTGTGTCTAGTCTAGCCGCTGATGCTTCTTTGCTTTCGGCACTTACCAATCCAGTTGTCGTAGAAGCTGCACAACAAATAGCTGGCCGCTTCAAAGTCATACGGACAGAGATCGGTGCAACTCAAATGTCGTTACGCGATATTTTGCTCGCAGAGCTAGAAGAAAAGTTAGAAAAAATGGGTGTTGATTATGTCTTTCCAGAAGCAAATACACTCATAAATCATAAACAAGCCTTTGAAGATATGATGGATAAATTTGCACAGGTATATCCTGAGCAAGGTTTATTATTAGTGGTTGACGAATTATTAGATTATCTTCGTACTCGAAGAGATCAAGAACTTATTTTAGATTTAAATTTTTTACGTGAAGTAGGAGAGGTCTGTAAAGATCTGCGTTTTCGCTTTATAGCTGGTGTACAAGAAGCCATATTTGATAGCCCTCGATTTGCTTTCGTTGCTGATAGCGTTCGGCGTGTTAAAGATCGCTTTGAACAAATACTTATTGCTAGAAATGACATTAAATTTGTAGTGTCAGAACGCTTACTTAAGAAAAATGCTGAGCAGCAAGTAAAAATCCGTGCGTACCTAATGCCTTTTGCCAAATACTATGGCAATTTAAATGAACGCTTAGACGAATTTGTTAATCTTTTCCCTGTTCACCCAGATTACATAGATACTTTTGAGAGAGTTACAGTAGTAGAAAAACGTGAAATATTAAAGACACTCTCTCGGGCAATGCAAGATCTTATTGATAAAGAAATCCCTGTTGATGAGCCGGGTCTTATTGCTTTCGATAGTTATTGGGCAACACTTAAACAAAACGCAGCTTTCAGAGCAATACCAGAAATTCGTGACGTCATTGAATGTAGCCAAGTCTTAGAAGCACGCATCGAAAATGCCATTAGCCGTCCACAATATAAACCCATGGCTTTGCGTTTAATTTATGCGCTTTCTGTACATCGGTTAACAACCGGAGATATATACGCACCAATGGGTGCAACACCCGAAGAGCTAAGAGATAGATTATGTCTGTTTGATCCGTTAATAGCTGAAATGGGCAGTGACGAACCCGATAAAGATTTACAAACTCATGTTGAAACCGTTTTGCGAGAAATTCATAAAACGGTGAATGGCCAATTTATTTCTTCAAATCCTAATAACCGTCAATTCTATTTAGATTTAAAAAAGACCGATGATTTTGATGCCTTAATTGAAAAAAGAGCGGACAGTTTGGGCTCTACTCAATTAGATCGTTTTTACTATGAAGCCTTAAAACGAGTAATGGAGTGTCAAGACAGTACTTATGTGACAGGTTATAAAATATGGCAACATGAGTTAATCTGGCAAGAACACAAAGCAGCTAGAACGGGTTATTTATTCTTTGGGGCACCTAATGAACGGTCCACTGCTGTGCCACAAAGAGATTTTTATCTGTATTTTCTTCAACCTAATGATCCCCCACGTTACAAGGATGATAAGCAAGGTGATGAAGTCTTCTTTAAACTTAAAGAACCCGATGAAAGTTTCCAAACGGCACTTAAAAACTATGCTGCCTCTTTAGACCTTGCCGCAACTTCATCAGGACACGCTAAAGCGACTTATGAAGCTAAAGCACATGGTTTTCTTAAAAACTTAGTGCAATGGCTACAAAAAAACATTCATGATTGTTTCGAAGTGACCTACCAAGGCAGAACTAAAAACTTTTCCAATTGGGCTAAAGAAGCAGGAAAATCATTACGAGATTTGTCTGGCGTATCACCCAATGAGGTTATAAATTTTAGAGATTTGGTTAATACCATTTCGGGTGTTTGTTTAACACCCAACTTTACCGAACAAGCACCCGCTTATCCTTACTTCTCAATATTAATCACTGGAAATAACAGAAATCAAGCAGTGCAAGATGCCTTACGTGCCCTGGCTGGTCAAAACCGAACTAAACAAGCAACCGCTGTTTTAGATGCGCTTAATTTACTGGATGGTGAAAAGATTGAACCCAACAAATCTAATTACGCAAAAAGTATCTTAGAGATTTTGCACGCCAAAGGGCATGGTCAAGTTGTAAACAGAAATGAATTAATCCACGATAACGTAGGTCTTGAATATTTTGAACCAAACAGTGCGCGCTTAGAAGTTGAATGGGTGATCGTTATTCTAGCCAGTTTAGTTTATTCGGGCGAGTTGGTGCTGGCAATACCAGGTAAAAAATTTGATGCCACAGCTTTACCCCAGCTTGCAGGAACCAGCCTAGAAGAACTCATTCGTTTTAAACATTTAGAACAACCCAAAGAATGGAATTTGCCAGCGTTAAAAGCCTTATTTGAATTATTAGGCATGACGCCCGGGTTGGCTCAATTGGTAACACAAGGTAATGAAGAACCTGTTCAAAATCTGCAACAAGAAATAACCAAGCTTATTAACCGTCTGGTAATAACACAGCAAACACTCAGAGAGGGCCTTTCTTTTTGGGGACTGCCTTTACTCAGTGACGCTGCTAAAAGTGAATATAGCACTAGTTTACTTCAAGCTAAAAACTTTTTTGAAGCCTTACAAGCCTACACCAGCCCAGGAAAATTAAAGAATTTTAATTACACTGTTGCGGAAGTCACTGTCCATGAAAAAGCAATCACAGGCCTAAGTACTTTGGCTAAGTTACAAGACTTTGTAGTAAATCAAAGTCAAATAGCCACTTGGTTAGCAAATGCAGAAAGCGTTTTACCCTCCGAACATGAGTGGGTAGATAGAATGAAAATGACACGTTTAGATATTTTACAATCGCTTGAGCAAACTGAATTAACCAATCTTTCTGCTCAGTCTCAAGCAATCAATACTAAATTGATAGCACTCAAGAAAGATTTTAATTTAATTTATATAAAACTACATACCCAAGCGCGGTTAGGATTGAATGAGGATAAACGTAAAGCCGCCTTATTGAATGATGAACGCTTACAAACCCTTAATAAATTGGTCATCATTGATTTATTGCCTAGACAACAGCTTACCGATTTTCAAAATCGATTAGTCGCTTTAAAAAGTTGTTTTGCCCTCACAGAGCAAAATTTAGAAAGTGCACCCGCCTGTCCTCATTGTGGCTTTAGACCATCAATTGAAGGGACTTTTTCGGGTGGTTCACTGCTCCTTGAGCAATTGGATAATCAGTTAGACACTTTAATCGCTGGCTGGACCAATACTTTGTTGAGTAATCTTGAAGATCCAATGACACAGGCAAACTTAGAACTGCTTAAGGCTGAAGAACGTAAACCACTCGAAGACTTTATTAAAACCAGTCAATTACCCGTGCCTTTAGAAAATAATTTTGTGCATACTTTAAAAGAAGTGTTATCAGGCTTAATTAAAATCACGGTTAAAGTCGAAAGCCTACAAGAAGCCCTACAAGTTACTCAAGGCCCCGCCACACCAACCGAAATTAAAAAACGCTTTGATAGTTATATCGATCAACTGACTCGTGGTAAAGATGTAGCTAAAGTACGTATTGTGTTGGAATAGAAATGACACAAGAAGAACTTATAGCCTTGCTAAGTGCACATGAATGGTCAGATATTGAGTTTAAAGAGGCTCAACAAGCCGTTCCCAAAAATGCTTACGAAACAGTCGCTGCTTTTGCTAATACCGCTGGTGGTCATTTAGTGTTTGGTATTAAAAAGGAAGGCCCTGCTTTTGAAGTAGTGGGTATTTTAGATGTAGACAAAGTCCAAAATGAATTTATTTCTGCTTTAAGGCAACGGGATAAAATCAGTCAGATTATTGATATTAAAGAACAGCTCTATACACTTAAGGGTAAAGACCTGCTTATTTTTTACATTCCCGAAGCCACAAGGACAGAAAAACCTGTTTATCTTAATGGTGACCTTCGAAGAGCCTTTATTCGCAAAGGCGGAGCTGATGTTAAATGTAGCGATGGGGAATTGAGGCGCTTACTGCGCGATGCCGACCAAGAACGCTACGACAATGCACCCTTGCCGGAATTTAAGGTAGAAACG
>CAIXDX010000167.1 GCA_903918335.1 uncultured Methylococcaceae bacterium
AGAGTATAAACAACCACCCTCAGTAGAAGAACTAGCAAGACGAGTAGGCACCAATCAATTCAAATTAAAAAAACTATTTCACCATTACTTAAACACAACGCCTTATGGCTTGATACTTGAAATAAGAATGAACATAGCCTATCAGTTATTACAAAACACGCACTGTCACGTCAATGAGGCCGCCGAAAAGGTTGGCTATCAATACGCTAATAACTTTAGCAACGCATTTACTAAATATTTCGGTGTTTCACCCAAGTATATTGCTAAACATCATCAATAATAAATCAAATTTACTTTATCGAGCACAGCAATGGCGTCTTCACAGCTAATAGTATTTGCTATATTGGCCTGTATAAAAAAAGCCAAGCGTTCAATCGCTCTCCAATTATGCGGTGACTCAATAAATTGATAGGCTTGTGTAAATAAATCCTCAAGAATTTCTGATTGCAGATCTCTATCAGCCACCATACTTTCTAGATATTCATAGACCTTCTCAAGGTCTGATGATCCCCCATAGTTATGCAAAGAATTTAAATTAATAAGATTTTTATTGAAAGATTCACCATCACGCAATGCGACATATTTTGCTTCTGCTAACGGGCCCACTAATAAATTAATCATGTCGGCTTCATAGGCTATGCGTAAAGCATCCTGATTATTTAGAACACCTTCTATTAAAGCGATAGGGAGACTGTGAATCAAACGCCCTCCCTCGACCATGGCCACAAAATACTCACGTTTGTAAGCATCATTTGCAACGCTATTATTAAGTTCGTGTTTTGTTTCTTTAATTATTATTTCAAAATAAACAGGGGGCAGTTGCTTCTGTTTATTATATAAATGAATGGCGGCGGCATGACCTGCCTCATGAAAGACAATCTGCTTGATTAAATCTTTTTCCAAAATAGGATTAAGTGAATTAGTTGGATAATTTCTTTTCATGGTTTCATCCACACATAAAAAAAAGCGGTCATAACAAGACCGCTTGGAGAGAAGGATTTTAGCTCTTACACCTTTAGGAGAGGAGACGACTCAAGAGTTGGACATAGTCTAATGACAAGAATGGGACTTGAAAATGTGGCAAATTGACGCGCGACAATTAGTCGCGAAATTTGGCACAGTAACTGCTATTAATGACAGATTGCGCTATTGTAAATACTGGAATAATAAGGATATAAAACAATTTTATAACCAATAATGAGGTATATCACCTAGGTAATCAAGTCATATGACTCAATAAACTGTAATCACTCCATCCAACACTCAAAATTACTGAGTTTGATACGAGGAACATTTATGTGGGCTAATAACCTACGACTACAAAAATCATTTATTTTTATAACGCTTACCATCATATCAGTGACAACTTGGACTTATATGATGTATCTAGTTCAAACTATGAAAATGGATAACATGCTTAACGCATGGATGCCGCCACAGACTGGTTATGCATGGTCTGTTATAGACTTCACTCAAACGTTTATCATGTGGGTTGTGATGATGGCATCCATGATGATGCCATCAGTTATTCAAATGGCACTGAGCTTTGTGACTATCTTCAATACTAGAAACCCACACAAATCTACTTACCTCGCCTCTGTTTTCTTTATATCAGGCTATTTTTTAATGTGGTTGCTATTTAGTATCGCTATGACTGTTTTGCAATGGCAGCTCCATGAGCAAGCGATACTAACACCGATGATGGAAAGTCATAATCTTGTTTTTAGTGCATTAATACTGATAATGGCTGGAGCCTACCAAATAACTACCATTAAATCAGTCTGCCTGACACATTGCCGAGATACTCATTACATCAGTGATGATTGTCACAGTAGTCCTATACTTATGGGCATGCATCATGGCGTTTATTGTGTTGGAGCTTGCTGGGCACTCATGCTTATTATGTTCGTGGTTGGGGTTATGAATGTTATGTGGATGAGTGTGATCACTTTCATGGTTCTTTTGGAGAAATTTTATCCATTCAAGCTCATTTGGTTAGATTATATTTCAGGTTTTTCGCTGTTAATCTGGGGTGCGTATTTGTTAATTACGTCGGACTTTTTTAAGTTGATCCTTCCAATAATTGAGCTTATGATGTGGGCCTGTTCCCATCTATAAACTGACTGGCTATATAACCTTCATAAAGCTTTTCGTATCCTGATAGCCGATGCCCATGACAAACATGGATAGTCTACTTTATTTTATTTTCGTTTTCTAATGCTTCAACTAACTGTTTTGCCGGCAAATAGCCTGGGTAAACGGTCCCATTTTCTAATATGATCATCGGCGTGCCTTTAACGTCAAATTCATTTGCTATCTGCATATGTTTATCAACTGGATTTTCGCAAGTCTTTTCGGGTAACTTTTGGTCTTTCTTCGCCGCTGTAAGTGCTGCATTACGATCTTCAGCACACCAAACGGATACCGCTTTGTTATATGAGTCAGAGCCTTTTCCAGCTCGTGGGTAAAACAAGTATTGAATCGTAATGCCTTGCGCTAAATACTGATCTAGCTCTGAATGTAACTTACGGCAATAGCCACAATCAATATCAGTAAAAATAGTGACTGTATATTTGGCAATCTTTGGCTTAAATACGATCATATTGGCCTGGCCTATTTTTTCAATGGCCAGTTTTCGTACACCATTAAGCTTTTCTTCCGTTAAATCTTTATGGGCAGCAATATCAACCAAACGCCCTTGTATTAAATACTTTCCGTCGTCTGAAACATAATAAATAGCAGTTCCTACTACTACTTCAAAAAGCCCCTTTATAACAGCAGGTTTAATCGATTCTACTTTCACAGAGGGAATAGATTTTACTATTGCATTTTTAACAGCCGCTTCATCAGCGTAGACAGCACCGAAAAAGGATAAAGTAATAAATGATTGGACAAATACCTTGCTACATTTTTTCATTTATTTTCTCGTATAAAAAAGCCATTATCCCACAAGAATAATGGCTTCGTGATGGCTTAAGACCATCGTATCTAATTATTGGTCAACCAAAGGTTAGTTCATCTTATTTTGCGCAATGTAAAGCACAGGCTTGATCTTTATCGCCAGGCTGTGCGGCGCAATGCTTTGCACAAGCATGATCTGCTGCCGCAGGGTCTACTTTACAATGATCTGTGCACATTTTAGCGTCTTTATCTGTGTGGGTTGCACAATGTGTAACGCAGTCATGCGGAGCTGGCGCAGCTCCTACTGGTAAAACAAACAAAGCAGAAAGAGCTAGTGATAATAGTAAATGTCTAGTTTTCATGTTATTTCCTTAATTTATTTTAACGAAATTTGACTATTTCACAAAACTATAATTATGTCAATATAAATCGTACCCTATGATGCGCTTTTTGAATTATGGTCATTTCATTGTTGTTAAGCGGTATATGCAATTCAAAGTCTGCTATCTCTCAGCTCACTTTATAATCTTGCACTTTTCACGCACGGCATTTACTCGGTCTCTAATCTCCTTACCGGGTTTGAAATAGATAGCTGACTTTTTGTATAAACGAATGACTACAGCATGTCCATTTTCATGAAACAAAAAAAAGCGGTCATTATAAGACCGCTTGAAAAGGAGACGACTCAAGAGTTGGGCATAGTCTAATGACAAGTATGAGAGTTGAAAATGTGGCAAATTGACGCGCGACAATTAGTCGCGAAATTTGCACGTTGCTTAATTAAATCGGTTGTCTTTAACGATAGTTACACGACAACAATGCTTAACGGATTGGTCCACACCCCATAACCATTGGTTCCAATACCTCTAACGCGGATCCAATAGGTTTGCTTTGGCGTTAACTGGGTTAACTGCATGTGGGTCGCTGTATTTGATGACAGCACATGTTCCCAATTTTCCTCAATTAACGGATCGAGCGTCGTCATTTCAAGCTCATAACTGGCCGCACCTTTTAAACGGGTCACATTAATATCCAGTGTACCGCTCAACATTCCCCTTGTTACTTGGCAGTTTTCGGGGGCGGGTAACGGATCTACCCCCATATTACGCGTTGTATTATGACGTAAACCATAACCCGTCGTTTCCAACTTCATAAGATCGCCTTGAGCCAGTAATTCAAAATAAGGCGCTAATTGCTTCAACATATCCGTTAAAGCGAGACGGAGACTGTTTCTTAACGTTACCTTATTAATATCCTTGCTTAAAGCGGCGTGATAAGCAACTTCATACGCCAAATTAGCCGCCGTTAATTCCGCTAAACTGGGTATTTGCGGCAGCCATGGCGCCGTATAATAAATATTAGAGGTAAGAGCAGCCACAATGGTGCCAGCCTTTGTCATAAACAGAGACTCACTCAGTTGATCAAATGCTATCAGCAGTTTTGCTTGCATGGTAATTTCCTATTTTTATAAAAAATTTAAAGTCTGCCTATAACTTATTGATCAGTCATGAATATCTCGGCATCAAACTAGAGTCTAGTAAGTTTAAGAAAATTTTCAATTATAAATACGGTATTTATCAATATTAAGATCAACGTGGTTCTTTAGATACGGATAATGCGTTATCGAGTACTGCAAAACTAGACGTGTACTCGCGTGTTACTCAGGGGTGGGTATCGATAAAGTACACGTGTAATAGTCCACCACTACTTATGTATCGACCCGATACATAGGGGTAAGTATCAATCAACCACATATGTAGTTTGAGGCAACTAGATAACGAGTAATAAGACACTACACCTGCAGGTGTAGTAAACAAAAGTTGTAGTTTGCTGTAACTACTTAAGTAGTGGTGGGGGACATAATGTGTAGATTTACAAAAATACAGAACTAGTTGTTGAACTAAATTACATATTTCATGACGTTTTATGGCGATGTCTCAATTAAATAAGGCATATCACGCACTTTGTACCATAAAGTGTGTGATATGCCACACTTTCATAACCCATCGACACGTTCAAAATCTTTTAAACCACTTATTCTATAGTAACTTAATAAATGCTGGCATATTATTTGCATAAATATGCCTGACGTTACTGAATGATAATTAAATCAAGAGTAACTTTTATTTTAATAACAACAAGTAGACTATGAATAAAAACAAACCACCTTTTGCACTTAATCCATTAAATGCCTTGGTTGTCATGCTTATGATGGCTTCTCCTTGAGCAAGTATGGTTATACCATCCTTTTCCATCAAGAACTTATTTTGCACAGTTAAAATTTAACTATTAAAAATAGTTATCATAGGTCAATAAGGGTGAACAAACGTTAAGTTTGCTCACCCTTATTGCGTTTACAAGCTATTAATAATCACTACTTATAGAGCTATGAATATCAATATCAAACAAAAAAGAAAATTGAACTACAACACTGTCTGGCGGTGGCATTTTTATGCTGGACTTTTTTGCATACCTTTTGCGCTATGGCTATCGATTACTGGCGCTATCTATTTATTTAAACCGCAGATTGAAGCTTTCATTGATCAACCCTATTCAAATTTAATACTCACCGGCCCTGCTGCTTCTGCAAAAGATCAAGTGAATGCTGCTCTGGCAACGCAACCCGGCTCAGTTTTAAATGCCTACGAACTACCTCAATCATCGACTGCCGCCGTACAAATTTTGGTCGGTAAAGATAAACAATTAGAACGTGTGTATGTACATCCGCAAACGCTAGATATCTTACATAGTATTCCAGAAGACGAACGCTTAATGCAGTATATATTTCATCTGCACGGAGACTTATTAGCGGGAGATACGGGTTCTTATCTTGTTGAGCTAGCGGCATCTTGGATGGTAGTCTTAATTATTACTGGCCTTTATTTATGGTGGCCACGCAATAACATAGGTTTAGCAGGCATCGTTTATCCACGCTTATCATCAGGTGGTAGAACCTTTTGGCGTGATATACATTCTGTGACTGGCTTATGGATTGCTTTCTTTGTATTATTCCTCATCATCAGTGGTTTGCCGTGGGCAAAATCATGGGGTGGTATGCTTAAACAAGTCCGTAAGATGAATCAAACCACCGAAGTTAAACAAGATTGGACCACTGGTAGATCATCAGAGTTAGCAGAGCGTCAAGCGAATAACACCCCTCCTCCTTCAATGCCAAAAGCTGAACACAATGAACACGAAGGACATCATATGTCTAACTCTAGTGTATTGATAGATTACAGCTTATTGGACCGAATCGTGGAGATAGTTGAAGTACAAAATTTAGAATATCCTGTTTTAATATCGCCACCCAATAAAGCAGGCGCTAATTGGTCAGCAAAATCGGACACCCCCAACCGCCCCTTACGCGTTAACCTAAAATTAGATCCGACAACGGCGGATATTGTTGAACGCAAAGAATTTTCGCAACGACCCTTATTGGATCGTATTATTGGTGTAGGAGTAGCAGCACACGAAGGTCAGTTATTTGGTTGGTTTAATCAAGCGCTCGGCGTATTTACTGCATTGGGCGTGTTTTTACTGGGCGTGAGTTCTGTCGTTATGTGGTGGGGACGCCGTCCTGCCGGCACTTTGGGCGCCCCAAGAACCATTAATAAACCCAAACTTCCGCTTTATATGGGAATCATCATTGGTGTATTAGGCATCTTCTTGCCATTACTCGGTGCTTCTTTAATGACTATATTGATACTTGAGTTTATGCTGTTAAGCAGAGTATCAAGCATTAGTAAGTTTTTGGGTATTAAAGATTGAGGATTTTTTTTGTAGTCTAAGAAAGAAAAAACTTCATATCAAAAAAGGGTCTGCATTGCAGACCCTTTTTTTATGACTAATAGAATGTGGTCTTTAAAATTTGATAGTTTCCATGATACGGAGCACTGCACCATGGAAACCATTTTAGACTGGGATTAGAACTTATATCCCACTTGCGCAAAGAAAGTACGGAGTGGTAATGGATGATTATAGAAAGCCACATATCCATTGATATTGTCTATACCTGCAGAGACATGACCTTTTTTCTCATTAAAGTAATAAGTACTCTTTAAATCTACATAAACTGATTCATTAAAAGCACCATAGTATGTTGCTTGAGTATCTTTATTATCGGGTTGGGAGTTCATCGCACTTTGATAACGGGTGCCCACCGATAAATCTAAATCTTTTCCATAATGATAAGTGGTTAACTGATTAACCCTATAATTTGGCATGAGAGGCATTTGATTGCCAACAAGTGATGGGTTTAAAGGATTTGAAATAATTTGTGAATTTAATATCGTCGTATTCAACTTGAAATCAAAGTTTGAATTCATGATGCGATCAAAATTAGTCGATAAATCAATACCGTTAGTTTCCACTTCACCAATAGATGACATGGCTGAACTTAATGTTGCACTACCAGGCGCATAAATATACTGCGTATATATCGCATTACGGATATTCTCATGGAATAAATTCAAACGAACATAACCATTGTCAAAGTCGTATTCACCTAATAGATTATGGTGAGTCCCATCTTCCGGTTTTAAAGTGGCATTAGCGACAGCACCACCGCCATTTAAAGCACTTGAGTTACCAAACAATTCATCAGCTACTGGGTAACGATAGGCCTTAGCCACTGAATATCGAAACTTCCAGTTACCCGGTTGAAAACCCAATGAAAACTTAGGCGCCCAATTAGAAACTTCTCGGTCTTGAGGGTTAAGACTACCCGTCATATTAGCGGAGGTTAAGTACGTGCCATTTTCCATATTCCAACGCTCAAAGCGGATGCCAGGTGTTGCATCCCAATCCTTCATAAACCTCCAACTTAATTGATTAAACCAAGCATAACTATTAGTGGTACCGCCACTTTGTGAAGCAACAGGTTTTAATGCATTAGCACCACCACCTATACCTGTAGAGACAACATTACCTCCATAATTACTTAAATTTTCTTGAGCTATAGTCAAGTGAGCACGTTGATATTCGAAGCCTGTTGAATAAGACAAATCTTTGTTTCCAAAAAATTCATCATTATTAAATGCCGATTTCATACCTACCCAACCCGTACCGGTATAATGAGATCTTAAACCTACTTGACCTGAAGTTGTACTGTAAGTTGGATCTTGTGGGTTGTAGCTTGAAGATATTGTGGTGTCGTTCAGCACATCAAAATAACTAATGTTTGTATTGTTGTACCAATTACCAAATACACGCCCATCTAAGGCCCAACCTAAAGTAACTGTTTGACGGTTTTGTTGGCTAGCACCCCATGAGGTATTATTGACTAATTTATAACCACCAGCATTATAATTGCTTAACTGAGAGCCCCAAACGGTTTGTCCTGCTGCATTAGTTAGTAACGATTGTCCCTGATGAGTCACATCTAAATCTTCAAATGCGGCAACGATAGATGTTTTAAGTTCAGCATTAATATCGTATGCACCTTTCCATTTATACAAGTCATCTACTGAATGATAAATACCATCACTACCAGTCTGTAACATAGGAGTACCTGCAGCACCTCCAGTACCATTACCTTTTGGATTGGTCTCATTTAAAGCGCCAAAGGAGGGTGTTACTGCTGCACCTGTTTTAGTAATACCCGTAACGACTGTTGGCGTCATGGGCTGACCTTCGTTTTCTAAATGATTATAAGAAAAATAGGTGCTGAAATCGCCAAACTTATCCCCATAAGAACCAAAGGTCTTAAAACCTTGTAAATTCGTGTTGGTACCCATGGAGTTATAAGGTTGCAACATATAAGTGGCTTCGGTATAAATTTCTCTTTTTTGCGGCATTAAGGTAGTGTAATTAATCACACCTCCCATAGCATTACCACTGTATTCAGCAGAAAAAGGGCCACCTATTACTTCAACTGATTTAATTTCACCTGGTCCAATCAAACCCCATCGTGGTGAACCGTTATAACTGGATTGCAATGGATTCCAAATGGGCAGGCCATCCATAAACACCATAACGCGACCCGCTTGATAAGGGTTAGAACCACGCATACCGATCGGTGCGTTTGGATCGCCAATATAACGTTGACGCGCAAAAACGCCAGATTCATATTTCACTGAATCAGCGGTTGTTACCGCATTCGTTTTATCAATATCATCTTTTCTGACCTTAGTACTAGGTGCAGAAATATTCGTTTTGGATGGAGTTGCAAACGGAGTGTCTCTGACATCAGACTTTTTTACGACCATTTCATCTAGCGTTAATTTGGTATTAGTTTTAGAATTCGTGGCACTCTTAGAACTTTGCTCTTTCTTACCAACACTGGTGTCACTGGCGTTAGTTTGTTGAGAATCGGGTTGCTTAGTATCAGCTATAGCTAATGGGGTACCCATCATTAGTAAACATAACAAGGCATACCGCTTATTTAGCGGAAAAGGTACTTTAGGATCAATCATTTGTAGTTATCTCAGTTTATAATTTATTGGAATAAGCCACAATTGCAAGAAGCAACTAAATAGCAACTTATATTTAAAGCAAATAACATGCCAATTATAGTAATTAATTATATTTCAACTAGTTATCATTATATAGATTCAGCATAAATCTCTGTCTGCTTGTTTGCTGTGTTATTTAACTCATTTTATTTTATAAAGTGTGTGATATCACACACTTTAAGCTTGTCATTCAACTACCTAAATTTCTAATTATCTGAATTTAATCAACTAAATAATGTTGGCAATATTTTTGCTTTAACTTGATTCTTTTATACAAGAATATCAATGACAAACTAAGCCATGAGATATAACTCGTTTTTTCTTGTATGACTGCAATGAGACTATTTTATTAATAATGAAATTATTTAAACTATCACTGATGAGCAATAAATCTTCATCTATCAATTTTATGCCTCAAACACACATTCACTACTCTAATACCGACAGCTTTAATCCCTTTAATGAACAGAAGAAATCCTCTTTTGCAGTAAGTGGTCTATTAGTCAGTGCTATAGGACTTCATTTAGGTGTAGCAACTTATTTGCTATTACCCGCACCTGACAGACCCAAAGCAGAGACAGTTATTATGGAGGTTGCTTTAATGCCACCTGCACCACCCGCTATTAAACCCATTGCACCACCGCCACAAGTAAAAAAGGAGCCAGAAAAACCGAAGCCGATAGTCAAACCAAAACCTATTAAAAAGCCAGAGATTGCTAAAAAACCAGATCCAGCGCCAGTGATAAAAGAGGCGCCACCTACACCTGCTTATACGCCGCCAGTCACTGCGCCAACACCAACAATTGCACCTAAAGCAATCGGACCCACTAGCAACACACCGACAGTAAGTTCGGCTGTGGTAGCTTTATTTAGAGTGCCTCCCGAGTATCCAACACGCGCAGCAAATCGCCACATACAAGGCTGGGTAACTGTCGAATTTACAGTACAAACTGATGGCTCTGTTGCAGATGCTGTCGTAGTAGGCGCTGAACCAGAGGAAATTTTTGATGAGGCCGCCTTAACGGCAATCCGGAAATGGCGCTTTAAAGAAAAAATTGTAGACGGTATTCCTGTGAAGCAACGTGCAGAACAAAAACTAACTTTTAAACTAGAACAATAACTTATTTATAATACCTAAGGAAACTTATTAAATGATGCATCATATTCATCCGCAAGTCATTATCGACTTTACCCTTTACACTTTATTGACATTTTCTATCATCACATGGACGGTCATCTTTTTTAAGGTATGGCAATTTGTTAGAAATGGCAGTGCTAACAAGCGTTTCGGTGCTGCTTATTGGCAACTATCCCACGTAACCCAATTAAAAACGCTAGCACCTGAGTTAGCCAAAGGGCCTGATGCGAGACTTGCTTTTGTAGGCTGTACTTGGTTAGAAGAACATAAAGCAGGGAACAATAATCCTTTAAAACACAACGGTAATGCAGCAGATTTGTTAGAGCAAACTATGCGCGAACAATTACAAACAGAACAGCACAGCATGGAAATTGGCCTAACAATATTAGCCAGCATTGGTAGTACAGCACCTTTCGTCGGACTATTTGGTACCGTATTAGGCATTATGCACGCAATGCATGAAATTACAGCCAGTGGCTCAACCAGCTTAGATGTAGTAGCTGGTCCTATTGGGGATGCTTTAATTGCAACAGCTATTGGTATTGCCGTGGCGGTACCCGCCGTATTGGCTTACAACTTTGCATTAGGTCGGGTAAAAATTGAACGCACTAAACTGGATAACTTTGTGGCTAATTTTTTATTAGTCGCTGATAGCGCTTCTAAAGGGTAGAGTTAAGTCATGGCCTTTAAACCCCAATCAGAATCAGAGAATGCACTCAGTGAAATTAACGTGACACCGCTAGTAGATGTCATGTTAGTGTTGGTTATTATTTTATTAGTCACCGCCCCTCTATTAACGCAATCGGTGCATGTAAGCTTACCTAAAACAGCACAAACTACACCAGATGTTAAAGAACAACCTTTGCAACTAGGCATTGATGCACAAGGTGTTATTACGGTAAATAAAATCCCTATGGCTGATTTACCAGCACTGGAATTTGCCTTAAAAACAGAATTACAAAAGAACCCAGAAGTCGGTGTACATTTATACGCCGATAAAGCAGTTGTATATGAAAAACTGGCGGAAGTCATGGCCACTGTACAACATACTGGCATCACTAAATTAGCCTTTGTGACACTAGAAAATTAATAACTAACTACAAACGACCCCCAATAGACGGGTTGATCTCCCTTTGCAATGCTGTTGCGGATTTATTGATTATCTAATCCACAACAGCCTGCACTGTCTCAAAAGGGCTTTGTACTACTCCCTAAAACCATGTTTACGCATACGATATAGCAAAGTATCACGACTTAAGCCTAATAGTTTCGCTGCTTTACTACGATTACCATTTGCTCTATCTAACGCTTGCTGGATTAAATCTTTTTCTAATGACTCTAAGTTGAGACCCTCATCAGGTAAAGTAAAACTTTCTAATTCCCTAATATTGTGTTTAGAAAAAAACTCACTCGGTAAATGCTCAGCCTCAACTAGACTACCCGCTAAGAGAATACTCAACCTTTCACATAAGTTGCGTAGTTCACGGATATTACCTGGCCACGGATAAGCCTTCAAAACGGCTAATGCTGATTTACTAAATTTGGGTGGATCTATACCATGCTTGTCAGCAACCATCGCCATAAAATGCTTAATCAGATGTTCAATATCTTCTAATCGTCTGGCAAGTGGCGGCAATTCCAAAGGCACGACATCTAAGCGATAATACAAATCTCGTCTAAACTCACCGGCTTTGACTTGCTGATTTAAGTCAGCATTGGTTGCAGCAATAATGCGCACATTGACTTGATATACTTTAGTATCACCCACAGCCAAACATTCACCCGATTCTAAAAAGCGCAATAACTTCGCCTGTATAGAGAGTGGTAGTGAATTGATTTCATCTAAAAATACCGTACCGCCATCA
>CAIXDX010000168.1 GCA_903918335.1 uncultured Methylococcaceae bacterium
TGAAGGCTTTTTTCATGGCTTGTTAGCATGGCTAATCAGCGTACCTACAGCTTACTTAGTCGCCGCCCCACTCGCTAAAAAGCTGGGGTTAATTATGTTAGGCATGCATTTAGACTTTGTTTTCTCACAACTGTCCGTATTGATTTGGCTGATAGTTGTGTTCATTTTAGCGATATTGGCCACTTATTTGCCCGCTAGAAACGCTACTAAAATAGTGATAAGGGCGGGACTGAATTATTAAATATCCTAAAATCCCATACGTACCGTCATGTCAATATTTCTTACGATCGGAGAAAACCTATCCAAAAACTTTATATTTTCAAGGGCAATATCTAAAGTTACAACACTCGGCATAGGCGGCAAAAATATGCGTGAGACTATTTCCCCATTGACTGGCGCATACAGCGCATCATCATCGCTCTTAGTTTCATGAGCATTACCCACCGCTAAAGGTCGGTCATCAACATAAAGTTTTAATTAAACACTCACGAGTCGTAAGGGGTAACTTTTAGTTGGTAATTCTAAATCAACACCTATTCCAGAAACAAAACGAATGACACAATTGACGATAGCGCAAATTTCAATCGAATCGAGAAGAGCCTGTTCGTCCCATCCCGCATCATAAATTCTCTGTGCATCTGCTTGATTAATTTGATCCGGTGTCAGCGTTAATTTTTTAACAAAACGAAGGATCGGTTTTAATTTCCCATCAACCTGTGCCTTTTCAATATCAATTTTTAATTGATCAAATTCCTTTTTCTCAATACCCAATTGCTCCGAAATTGCTTTGTGGGTATTATAACTAAGACCACATTGATTCAGACCGGATGTGTAAGTAATGATCAATTCACGCATATTTTTATTGAACGACGAACGGCTTGTCTTGATATTTTCCAGTAATTTGAATAATAAAATGCCTCTACCGGGATATTTTCCCAGCATAACCGCTATATTAGACACATTGGGACTTGAAGGTAAGTAAGACATAAGATTTCCTGATTAATTAGTTTATATTAGGCATACTGTGCAATGCCATTCCCGAAAGACCAATTTTCTTTTTTTACTTCATCTTCCGGGTAAGCCTGAAGTTAATGCATGTACTTTTAGTAGATAGAAGGGGGGCTTGGCTGCTAAAACGCCTCCGTTCAATATAGCTGATTGATGTAATCTATTGACGACAGCAAACAAATCTCCATTTGGCCCAAAGCTAAATGAATCCACCCAAGAAAGCCTCGGACATTGAGAAAGCCTTTGATACTTCCGATCTGGGGTTATAACGCCAATGGCGTTCTCTGCTAATTCGCCTAAATAGATATTATTGTCCTTGTCTATAGAAATACCATCCGAAATTGGTTTATCGCTGTAGCGTTCAACGCGGCTTGCTAACTCGTTTTCAGGCATACTTTCATTAGCTAAATCATCTGCTTTTATTCGATACAGATTATGTCCGTGCATTGGCCCAAAATAAATCCATTCATTATTTAAGTCTTCGGTAATGGGGTTAACACCAATATGCGGTCTACTTAGATTCCCCAAATTATCCTTAACTTGAATAGGCACGTTATCAATTATTAAATCAACATTTTCGGGAATTACGCTGTTATGTCCTTGTAAAACACGTCTTACTTTGCCGGAATTTAGATTGACCACTATTAAGCCAGCATTGACTCCCCCAGCCGGATCACTGATTGCGATGATATTGTGTCTAGTATCAACTGAGAAATCATTAACAAAGGCATCCTTTGGTGCAATCGGCGGGGCTAACATGATAACCTGATGTAACTTGTCGGATTTAATATCCCACCCGACTAGTTTAGGTGTAACACCGCTACGCATGCCATTATCCAGCATCCACACAATGTCATTAGCTGTCCGAATACCTAACACAGAATCAAGTTTCATGTGCGCCTTTGAATCTACGTCCACCAGCTCTTTATTCGGAAACGGCACGAGTTTTTTATCTTTATATTCGACTACAGTAAATTTTGGCTGATAAAATTGATGTAAGCTCATAATGATGCGCCCATTGTCCGTTACGGTCACATTGCCTGGCCCCTCATCAAGATTGGCAATAATATCGAAATTTGATTTCGCGTTTGCCCCCATCGCTAACAAGGTTAGAACGCTAATAGCTACTAATTTAGGTAATGCTTTCATAAATATCTCCAACTAGAAAATGAATCAGTTAACACATTACGCTATTCCATAAGCCGTGTTAAATGATCAATATTCATAGTGCCATTTATGAATTTTATGATCGTAAAATCATGTATGACTCGTTAACGATCTTGCCAAATGCAGAATTTTATCTCTTAACCATTGGTGAGCAGGGTCCTTGTCCATTATTGGATGCCATATCATACATAAATCGTAATCTGGCAATTCGAACGGTAGTGGAAATATTGCTAGCGGTGCTATCGTCGTAAACTGCTCGGCAATTCGATAAGGCAAGGAGAGGATCATATCTGTTTTAGCAACAATCAGTGGCGCAGAAAGAAAATGCGGCACGATCAGTTTAATACGTCGCTCCAGGCCTAGTTCAGCTAACTTTTGATCAATAATACCAACGCGCTTACCTGTACGTGAAATCAACATATGCGGAACCGACACAAACTCATTGATGTTGGGTGGCTTACTTAGTAATGAATGTTCTTGATTAACAACGCAAGCCATTTTGTCACTGAATAAATATTGTCGCCGTAAATGTGCTGGTGGGTTCAATACTGACTCAAAACCCAGCACCACATCAAGACTACCGTTTTCTAACTGCGATACAGGAAACGAAACTTCGGTACGTTTAACATGCAAATCAATACCCGGTGCAATTTTTTCTATATAACCTGATAGTTCAGGCATTAGCAAAAACTCTATATAGTCGGTAGCGGCAAGGACAAAACACCGTTGACTGACTGTCGCATCAAATTCTAATGGCGGTTTTATGAGGCGCTCGGTTTCTGCTAATAACGCTCTGACTGGATCGACCAAGGCTAAGGCACGTTCAGTTGGTTTCATACCAGATGAAGTTTTCACCAGCAATGGATCGTCTAATTGTTGCCGCAGCTTTTGCAAAATATGGCTCATCGCAGATTGGGTAATGAACATCCGTTCTGCTGCACGGGTTACGTTTAAATCTCTCATCAGCACATCAAATGCCACTAAAAGGTTTAAATCAAATGATCTTAGATTCGACATTTACAATAAATCCAAAAAACATAAATGAGTCTATGGTAGCTGATAACCCGGTTGTTATAGATATGAATTCGATAAATGACAGTATGAATTTTTAGAATTTCACAATGACTTTGGAAATCTATAAATTAACGCTCATCGTGCGGTACGGCATAAGTCCTGCCTCATGAGGTATTCGAATCTTATATAACACACTGCTTTTATAAGCTTTTTATCATTAATCATGGAGACATGTTATGTCATCTAAGCTGTCAACACAAACTTTTCATCACTATATCGGAGAAAAGGCTCGTATAGCCCGCGCATACGATTATCTTGTTCTGGTTCTGGCATTATTTCTATTTATCGGCTCCTTTCACCTACATTTCGCACTGACCGTTGGTGATTGGGATTTCTGGGTGGACTGGAAAGATAGACAATGGTGGCCACTAGTAACGCCGCTTATTGGCATTACATTTCCAGCCGCCGTCCAAGCCGTAATGTGGTCCAACTTTCGTTTGCCACTGGGTGCAACCTTATGTGTTGCTTGTTTGTCGATAGGCACCTGGATCGCCCGGGTCTTTGCTTATCACTACTGGAATTTCTTCCCCATCAACATGGTGATGCCATCAACCTTATTACCAAGTGCGTTAGTTTTGGACGTGATCTTAATGATGAGCAACAGCCTGACAATAACAGCCATTTTCGGGGGATCTGCGTTTGCATTATTATTTTACCCCAGTAACTGGCCAATTTTCGGTATGTTCCATCTCCCAATTGAAGCAGGTAATAGCCAATTAACAATAGCTGATATGTTCGGTTTTCAATACATCCGTACGGGTATGCCGGAATATCTTCGTATCATCGAACGCGGCACCTTGCGTACTTATGGACAAATTGCGACTCCACTATCAGCTTTCTGCTCTGCCCTATTATGCACACTGATGTATACCTTATGGTGGCATATCGGTCATTGGTTTGCCACAACCCGTTACCTTAAAAAAATCTAAAGGGCGGGAGGAATAATGACAACAATAAATAACCATAAATTAACCAAAATGCTGACCCAAATTAATCAAAGTTTTGTTAAGGAGATACAACAACAGGAAATACTGAAGAGTTTATTCTTCCTTGCAATCATTTTTTTAGCTTACATGGCCACCTTCCAACCAGTTATGGCGCATGGAGAAAAAAACCTGGAACCTTATGTCCGTATGCGCACTATCCAGTGGTATGACGTGCAATGGTCAACGCAAAAATTTAATGTCAACGACGAGGTTACATTAACGGGGAAATTTCATGTCGCGGAAGATTGGCCGATTAGTGTTCCTAAACCAGATGCCTCTTTTCTGAATGTTTCAACCCCTGGCCCAGTCCTGATCCGTACTGAGCGTTACTTAAATGGTAAACCGTTCATGAATTCGGTGGCATTACAGCCAGGCGGTGACTATGACTTCAAGATAGTCCTAAAAGGACGTTTACCAGGAAGATACCATATTCACCCGTTTTTTAACCTACGAGATGCTGGGCAAGTCATGGGGCCTGGTGCTTGGTTGGATATTGGGGGAGACGAAGCCGATTTTACCAATAACATTCAGACCATTAACGGCGAGATCGTCGATATGGAAACCTATGGCCTTGGTAACGGTATTTTCTGGCATAGTTTCTGGGCTTTACTTGCTACAGCTTGGCTACTCTGGTGGGTACGTCGGCCTTTGTTTATTGCCCGTTATCGGATGTTAAAAGCAGGTATGGAAGATGAACTTATCACGCCATTGGACAAACATATCGCCAAAGCCATATTAGTCGGTGTTCCGGTGTTGGTTTTTGCCTTTTACACCATGACGGTCAATCAATACCCTAAAGCCATCCCATTACAAGCTTCTCTAGACCAAATTTTGCCTCTGTCAGCTAAAGTCAATGCGGGGGTCGTTGATATAGAAACGTTACGCGCAGAATACCGAGTACCGGAAAGAGCGATGAAATTAAGTTTAAATATCAAAAATAGCAGCGATAAACCCATACAACTGGGCGAGTTTGCCACGGGGGGTATTCGTTTCATTAATAAAGCGGTATCAATACCCGATCACAATAATACCGAAAGTGTTATCGCAACGGAAAGTTTAAGTTTAGATAATCCAACGCCAATTCAACCAGGTGAACAACGCACAATATTAATAACTGCTGGGGATGGCTTGTGGGAATCAGAGAAGTTGGACGGGCTGATTAACGATGCGGATAGCCGGATCGGTGGCTTGGTTTTCTTCTATGACTCTGAGGGCGAACGTTATGTTTCTAGCATCACCTCTGCAGTTATCCCAAAATTTAATTAATTTATCAATTTTATAGGTAATTCTCATGGGTACAATCACCGACCAGATCAAAATAATGACCGATCAAACTAAAATGCCACCCTGGTATTTGAAAGACATATACCGTTACCTGTCAGCTTTCGGAGTTCTGACTCTGATTTACATTGGTTTCAGAATTTATCAAGGGGCTCATGGTATTTCATCTGGATTGGACTCCACAGATCCGGCTTTCGAAATCTATTGGATGCGGCTTTTTAATTTTAACGTCACATTTATTACGCTTTTTGCTGGGCTGTCATGGGGGTATTTATGGTTTAGTCGAGATAAGAATTTGGACACACTTGAACCAAAGGAAGAAATCCGACGTTACTTGACTTTAACCATGTGGATTAGTGTTTACACCTTTGCCGTGTATTGGGCTGGTAGCTATTTTGCTGAACAAGATAACTCCTGGCATCAAGTAGCGATTCGCGATACACCGTTTACAGCTAACCATATCATCGAATTTTATTTCAATTTTCCGATGTATATCATCTTAGGCGGTTGTGCCTGGATATATGCTAGAACACGTTTGCCGCTCTATGCTAAAGGGATTTCACTGCCGTTGACATTAGCGGTCGTAGGCCCTTTTATGATATTGGTCAGTGTCGGCTTTAACGAATGGGGACATACATTCTGGTTTCGGGAAGAGTTTTTCGCGGCACCTATCCATTATGGCTTTGTAATCGGCGTCTGGTTTGCACTCGGTGTGGGAGGCATATTATTGCAAGGAGTAACACGTCTGATTGAATTGCTGGATGAGATAGAAGACGCCGCATAAGCCGAGAAAATAAGACCTTAAATCTGCAACGGCGGGCCACGTGCCTGCCCTTTTTTTAAGCATCAGTATGCTTTAACAACATCTACAAGTACCTTAAACAGGATGACAACACTTAAACGTACGGATATTCATTATGCTTGGATTGTCCTAGCTGTTACCTTTGCCTGTCTATTTGTCGGTTCCGCGTTACGTTCAATACCCGGCATCATCATGCTATCCCTGGAAAAGGAATTTCAATGGAATAGGGAAATAGTCAGTGGCGCGATTGCAGTTAATCTGTTTTTATTCGGGCTTGCCGGCCCCTTCCTTGGTCGATTGATGGATATGTACGGCGTTAAAGCCATTACTATCTTGATGATTGTGTTGGTAACGTTGGGCGCGGGCGGTAGTGTCTTGATGCAACAGCCTTGGCAAATGTACCTGCTTTGGGGGGTGGTCATCGGCGCAGGTTCTGGCGGAACCTCAATGATAATGGGTTCTACAGTCGTTAACCGCTGGTTCTACAAACGCCGTGGGCTTGCTTTGGGGATATTGGGGGCCGCGTTTTCGTCTGGGCAATTAATATTCACGCCTATTATCATGAAGTTGAATATACTTGAAGGATGGCGTTTTTCAACATTGTCTATCGTCGCACTGCTGGCATTGGTAGTTCTCCCGTTAGTGATAGGGTTAATGGTCAACAGTCCTTCTTTAAAGGGGTTAAGGCCTTATGGTGCAAATGGACAGTCAGTCACTAAGCTCTCTCTAGACCAAAACCCGATGCGAAATGCCATGGCTAACCCACAATTCTGGTTACTGGCATTCAGTTTTGGTATCTGTGGACTGACCACGTCAGGGCTGTTCCAAACCCATTTGATCACGCACGGCATCGAGCATGGCTTTCCCGAAATGACGATGGCTGTATCACTAGGATTGATGGGGGCTACCGATATCTTTGGCACGATATTGTCCGGCTGGCTCTGTGACCGCTTCGGTAAGCGTTGGCCTCTAGCAATTTATTACTTGCTTCGCGGAGTGACGCTGTTGCTATTACCTTACATTGAGTCTAAAGAACAGTTGATGGCATTCTCTGTTGTTTATGGACTTAATTGGTTATCGACCATCCCGGCTACATCAGCACTAACAGCTGATTTATTTGGCAAACAAAATGTCGGCGTGGTATTTGGATGGGTTTGCTTTGCTCATCAAATCGGCGCAGCGATAGCCTCTTATGGTGCAGGCTATCTCCATCATCTGTTAGGAAATTACAACTTAGCTTTTACGGTATCGGGTTTGCTTGCCTTTGTCGCAATAGGGCTTGTGATATCAATCCCAAGTGACTCATGAATCGGTAAAGAATTCTTATTCATCTTAATCCAGCTTAATATCATTAACGTATAAAGTGGCACCAATGACTGCCGCAGGCGCAATGAGTATATTAAGCACAGGGATAGTGATAGCTAATGCGGCAACCCCACCAAAACTTAATGCGCCTAATCTGACACTTTTCAATAATTGCTGTTGTTCTGTAAACAACACACCCGCGTTTTCTAAAGGATAAGCACAATATTCCAAGGCCATACCCCATGCACCAAACAAGGCCCATAAAAAGGGGGCTAACACATTAAGACCAGGGATAAATGATAGGATCACTAAAGGAATGGCTCGAGTAAGTAAATAA
>CAIXDX010000169.1 GCA_903918335.1 uncultured Methylococcaceae bacterium
CACCATAACGATCCGTCATAAATTGAATAATTTCATCATTTGATTTGCCTTGTTCCAACATCTCAGACACTTGTCTACGCAGATCAAAAGCTAACTCAGCATTAGAATCTGCAATAGTCTGATTTTGACAGACCAAACAACGCAACTCTTTAGTCAACAGCTCATAATTTTCTTGTTGTTTAGGATCAGCTAATTGCCTAGCATCTAAGGCATAGCTAGTTTGACACATTAAGAAAAAAACACAGATCAAATATTTCATTATTAAGATTCCGCTTGTAATTTAGCGATGAGCGGCAACAATATGTTTTTAACATCTTGCTCTGTAACAGGACCTGTTTGTTTATGACGGATGACACCTCTTTTATCAATTACAAAAGTTTCTGGAACCCCATAAACACCATAATCTATACCAATTCGGCCTTCCTGATCAGTAATACTTGTATTATATGGATTACCTAAAGTTGCCAACCATTTCTTAGCATCAGTAGGCTCATCTTTATAATTAAGACCAATAATAGTAACCACTTTTTTATTAGCTAAACTATTAAGAACAGGATGTTCACTGCGACAAGACACGCACCAAGAAGCCCACACATTCAACAACCAAACTTGACCTTTCAAATCTGCAGGACTTAAGGTCTCTTCCGGTTTTTCAAGTTTTGTTGCCTTAAAAATTGGGGTTGGTTTATTGATAAATGGAGAGGGTATGTCACTAGGATTTAGTTTTAAACCTATGCCTAGGAAAACCGCCATAATAGTAAACAGAACAAGTGGAATAATATATTTAAGCATTAATCATGACCTTTATTTAGAAAGTCGATATCTTTTATCACAGGCTGCCAACAATCCTCCAGCTGCCATAAATAAAGCACCTAACCAAATCCAGCGGATAAACGCTTTATAATAAATTCTTAAACTCCACGCACCTTTATCACCCAAAGGTTCACCAATCGCGACGAACAAATCTCTAAACAAACCCGCATCAATAGCCGCTTCGGTCATAGGCATGGTTTTTACTTGATAAACTCTTTTTTGTGGTTCTAACTTTGCCACTTCTTGACCTTTATAAGTCACCGTTACAAAGGCTTGTTGTGCAACATAATTAGGTCCTTTATTTTGTTGAACGCCATGAAACTCAAAAATATAACCAGACATATCAATGGTTTCATCAGGTGCTAAACGCACATCTTTCTCAACACTGTAAACAGACGTTAACGTTATACCAATGACAAAAACGGCGATACCTAAATGCGCAAATGTCATTCCATAAAAACCAGAAGGAATGGCTTTTATGCGTTGCCAAGACCACCCTTTTACCCCAAGTCGCTCAATAAATGCCAGCACTGTCATAGCGACTGTCCATAGAGCCAATGTAATACCAAGCGCCGCAGCCCACGAGTAAAAAGGCATCAGCAACGGCAGTAATAAACCACCTACGATAGAGGCTACAATAAACCAACGCACACGCAACGCTAATTGACTTAATGAATCTTTTTTCCAACGCAATAACATACCGACGCCCACGGCAATTGCTAAAGGCGCCATTAACGGTACAAAGACAGCATTGAAATACGGAGGACCCACTGAAATCTTACCCATCCCTAAGGCATCAATAACCAAAGGATATAAAGTACCTAATAAGATACTAGCCGCTGTCACCACCAACAATACGTTGTTCAGTAAAATAACCGATTCTTTAGAAACAAACTCAAAACTCGTACTACTTTTAACACTGGGTGCTCTAACGGCATAAAGCATTAATGAACCACCCACCACAACTGCTAAGAAAACCAAAATAAATAAGCCACGAGTTGGGTCACTTGCAAAAGCATGCACAGAAGTTAATACGCCTGAACGAACTAAAAAAGTGCCTAGTAAACTTAATGAGAAAGCAAAAATGGAGAGCAATACTGTCCACGTTTTAAAAACCCCACGTTTTTCTGTAACCGCTAAAGAATGAATCAATGCTGTGCCCACTAACCAAGGCATAAAAGACGCATTTTCAACTGGATCCCAAAACCACCAACCGCCCCAACCTAGTTCGTAATAAGCCCACCAACTCCCTAAAGCAATACCTAAGGTTAAAAACGTCCAGGCCATGTTAGTCCAAGGTCGAGACCATCGCGCCCAAGCGGCATCTAGCCGACCTTCAAGTAATGCCGCAATAGCAAAAGCAAATGCTACAGAAAATCCCACATAGCCCATGTATAACATAGGTGGGTGGATAGCCAAACCAGGGTCTTGTAATAAAGGATTTAAATCACGCCCCTCTAAAGGTGCAGGAAACAACCGCTCAAAGGGATTAGAGGTAAATAATAAGAATAATAAGAAACCAATACCCACCAGTCCCATGACACCTAATACACGCGCTACTGTGGCTTCTGGAATACTTCGGCTAAACCTTGCGACTAAAGCTGTCCATATTGTTAACACCAACCCCCATAGTAACAATGATCCCTCATGCGCGCCCCATACGCCAGAAATCAAATAGATAACAGGTAACGATGTATTTGAATTAGTGGCGATGTATTTAACTGAAAAATCATGCGTTAAACAACTATACGTTAAACAGCCATAAGACAAGGCCATGAATAAAAATTGTGCATAAGCCGTGGGTCTAGCAACTGCAATCCAACTGCTATAACCTCGATAAGCCCCGAAAATAGGTAAGGTGCCTAAAATTAAAGACATGCATAAAGCAAGAATGAGTGAAAAATGACCTAACTCTGGAACCATACTATTGACCTTTTCCTTTTTCAGACTGATTCTTCAAACTTTGTTTTACTTCAGGTGGCATATAGTTTTCATCGTGTTTAGCTAATACTTCTTCCGCTATAAATACGCCTTGCGGATTTAGTTTGCCGTTAGCTACAATGCCTTGGCCTTCTCTAAACAAGTCTGGCAATATACCCGTATATTCAACCGTCACATCTTTACTAAAGTCAGTTAATTTAAAGCGCACCATCATGCCGTCGTTTGGTCTTTCAACACTGCCTTTAATGACCATGCCGCCTAAACGAAATAAACTATCTTTGGGTGCTTTGCCCTCTATAACATCAGTTGTAGAAAAAAAGTACATGAGATTGTCATTAAATGATTTCAGTGCAAAGCCAGTAGCAATACTGACACCGACAACCATTAATCCAATTAAAATTAAACGCTGCTTTCTGGCGGGCTTCATTATCTATTTCCGTTTCTGTCTTAAACTTTGGCGAAAAAACTGTTTTCTCTGCATAACTGGAATAACAACATTTAACAGTAATACGAATAAAGTCAGTCCGTAAGAAGTCCATACGTAAAAACCGTACCCCCCCATAGCAAGAAATTCTGAAAAACTCATTGCTGTTGCTCCGATACCATCGTTTTAACCCACTGAGAATTACGCTCTCGATTTAATAATTCAACTCGACTACGCTGAATCAGCGCAATTAAATAATAAAACTTAAATGACAAAGCCATTAATAACAGTGGGATCAACATACTGACATGGATAGAAGGTTTATCCATTTTAGTCACCGTAGGGCCTTGATGTAAAGTGTTCCACCACTCAACCGAATAATGAATAATTGGAATATTAACAACACCCACTATTGCCAATATAGCTACAGATTTAGAAGCGATTTTTTTATCATCAATAGCGCCATATAAACCTATTACACCTAGATATAAAAATAATAAAATCAGTTCAGACGTTAAACGGGCATCCCATACCCACCATGGTCCCCACATAGGTTTACCCCATAAAGAACCGGTCACTAAGGCGATAAAAGTAAAACTTGCGCCAATAGGTGCGCTACTGATAGAAATGACTTCAGCTAATTTAATACGCCA
>CAIXDX010000170.1 GCA_903918335.1 uncultured Methylococcaceae bacterium
CGCTCGGGCTTTGGCTTTTAAATCATTAACAATATTAAAAACGTAGGGAGGTAAGCGACTTATTCTATGAAATTCTTGCATTAGCAGTTCTTGAGTGACCCAAGCTTGAGTAAAATTAAAAAAAGTAACTTCTCAACAATCAATTGACTAGGAAGTTACAAAAAAACAGCTTAAATTACTGATGTTAATCATCAATGTCAAATATTAGCGTTCATTAAGCTAGTTAACGCCAGTAAGTCTATCAATTTAAAGATAAGATTTGGGCAACTCTGGCCAAATCTTCTGGCGTATCAACACCCGCTTGAGGTGTTTTATCAACCACTTTGACTGCGACAGCTTCTCCATGCCAGAGTATTCTGAGTTGCTCTAGCGCTTCTATGGTTTCTAGCGTTGATGACTCCCAAGCACAATAGCGCTCTAAGAAACTTACCGTATACGCATACATACCAATATGACGTAGATAATCTATCTTACCGCTTGGCTCTCCAGCAGCCGATTTAAAACTATCCCGCTCCCAAGGAATGGGGGCACGACTAAAATATAAAGCATACCCTTGTTTGTTAAGTACCACTTTGACGGCATTCGGATTAAAGATCTCTTCTGCTGATTCGATCTTTGCAGCTAACGTAGCAATCCCAGCCAGTTTTTGATTCGCTAAAGCCTGAGCTACTTCACTGATCAAAGCAGGCGGTATTAAGGGCTCATCACCCTGTAAATTAACAATGATTTGATCACTAGCCCAACCACAAAGTCTAGCCACTTCAGCTATTCTTTCGGTACCACTTTGATGATTAGGATTTGTCATCACAACACGAATACCTAAAGCAGTCACAGCGGTCTGAATTTGCTCATTATCGGTAGCGACGACTATTTCTTCAGCACCTGCTTCTTGCGCACGTTCACAGACGTGAGCAATCATAGGTTTGCCAGCAATATCTAATAAAGGTTTGCCCGGTAATCGCATAGACGCGAATCGGGCAGGAATAACAACTTTAAACAACAAACTCATTTATATAAAGCGTCTGTTTCTTCGGCACTTAAAGTACGCGCTTCGTCTTCAAGCATAACAGGAATACCATCGCGAATAGGAAATGCTAAGCGATCGGCACGACAAATCAATTCTTCTTTAACTTTGTCATAACGCAACGGACTCTTACATAATGGACACGCCATAATTTCGAGTAATTTAGAATCTATCATGCTTTTCTCTTTAGTAAATTTAATAGTTGTTCAGAAAACAAAGGCTCCGGCTTTGCTTTAACCGGCAAATACCAATGTTGATGATTTACGAATCCCGTACATTTTACGGCATCTTTTTCGGTCATTAAAACGGGATTATCATCACCCCATAAAATATCACTTGCTGTGTATTGGTGATGATCAGGGAAACTATGTCCTTTACATAGTAAGCCAGCTGACTCCAGTAATTTAAAAAATCGTTGTGGATTTCCGATACCTGCCAAGGCATGACACGCTAGTCCTTTAAATTCGAGTAATTTCTTTGTTTCACCTGTCAGACAATTAATCAGCTCATCACCAAGTAATTGCATCGAGAGCTCGCCTTCTTCACTCGGTTCTCCATTAACGATCACTAAATCAACAGTTTTTATTCGATCAATAGGTTCTCTTAAAGGTCCCGCAGGTAAACAATAGCCATTTCCAAAGCGTCTCTCTCCATCAATGACAACAATTTCGATATCTCTATGCATTGAATAATGCTGCAAACCGTCATCAGACAGAATAATATCGCACTGTGCTTGCTCAATTAACATCTTTGCCGCTTCAACACGAAGAGGCCCTACAGCAACAGGGCATGCTACCTGCTTAGCCATTAATAGAGCTTCATCTCCCACAGCAAGTGGATCACTATCTTCAGTCACACGTAGTGGCCAAACATCTGCATTACCACCATAACCTCGACTAATAATGCCCGGTTTATAACCTGCTGTTTGCAGAAACTCAGCTAACCAAATAGTGAGCGGTGTTTTACCTGTTCCGCCAACGGTAATATTACCAACTACAATCACTGGAACAGGTAGTTGATGTTTTTTTAACAAATCTGTTCGATACAGAAACTTTCTAAACCGAACAACATCACTAAATAGAAAGCCCAGTGGCATCAACCATGCGCCAATAAAATGATCTTCGTACCAAATATCACTTATCCAGCGCGTAAATGTTTTTTTCATGACGTTTATTAGGTGATGTTAATACTAGGTATTTTATCCTAAGACCTGCTTATACTGCTTATTTTTCCTTCCTATTCCGAAACAAGCGATTAAAAAAGCGAACAGACAACAAGCAGAGGCGATAGAAAATATAATACTGCCCCCAAAAAATTCCCAATATTGCCCACTATAAAGACTGCCTACTACACCACCGATACCAAAACTCAAACTGTTGTATAAAGCTTGTCCTCTTCCCTGATGGTGCTTACCAAAATATTGATGCACAAAATGAATGGCAACCACATGTGTACCGCCAAAAGTGGCCGCATGAAGTAACTGTGCAAGCACTAATACTTCCAACTGCTCAGGAAACCATGCGATAAGCAACCAACGCACGGAGGCAAAAAACAAACTTACTAATAGAATGGTTCTTAGAGAGAATCTTATTAAAAGTGGCTTCATGAATAGAAATAACACAATTTCAGCAACAACTCCTAATGCCCAAAGGCCTCCAATTAACGTTGAAGCATAGTGAAGATTTTTAAGATAAACCGAGTAAAAAACGTAATAAGGTGCATGAGAAATTTGCACCAAAATATTAACGATAAAGAACACAATGACTTCTGGTTTTTTTAATATTGGTAATAACGTTAATCCTATGGTTTCTGATTTATCGATCTCTGCTTCAGGCGTAGTTAATGTAGTCACCGCACTTAAAACAAACAATCCTAATAAGCAGTAGAGTAAGCCTTGAATCGATTGCTGCTCAAACAACCATCCCAACACCAACACGGTCACTATGAAACCGATCGACCCCCAAAGTCTAATCTGACTATAACGATAAGAGTGTTCTTTTAAATGATAAAGGGTAATCACTTCAAATTGAGGCAGTACCGCATTCCAAAAAAAGCTAAAGATTACAATTAATACAGCGAACCAAACATACTGCTCAATCCACAAAAAACCGACAAAAAACACGGCCGTCAATATTGTAGCCAAGCGAATCATACGCACACTTTTACCGGTATGATCTGCTATCCACCCCCATACATTAGGCGCAACAATTTTTGTGCTTATCATCAAGGCCGAAAGTTGACCAATTTCAGCGGGATTAAAGCCAATATATTTCAGATACAAGCTCCAATAAGGTACAAAGGCACCAAGACTAGCAAAATAAAATAGATAAAGGCCTGATAAACGCCAGTAAGGAATGTTCATAGTATATAGGTAAAATAAAAACCCTATAAGGGGGGCAACCCATCAGGGTTGCCCCTAAGAATGCTTAACGTAGAATAGCTAAACCGGAATCTACATTTGCATTTTGTGCGCGATGTCTTAAAAAATGATCCATTAATACTATAGCCATCATTGCTTCTGCAATGGGCGTAGCACGAATACCTACACAAGGATCATGACGACCTTCAGTAACGACATCAATGGCTTCGCCATGAATATTAATGCTTTTACCGGGCAACCTTAAGCTCGCAGTTGGCTTAAGTGCAATACTAGCCATCACATTTTGCCCACTAGAAATCCCACCTAAAATCCCACCCGCATGGTTACTTAAAAAGCCTGCTGGAGTAATTTCATCTCTAAATTGGGTGCCTTTAGTATCAATACACGCAAAACCGTCACCTATCTCAACACCTTTTACGGCATTAATACTCATCAAGGCATGTGCTAAGTCTGCATCTAAGCGATCAAAAATAGGCTCACCTAATCCAGGCGGCACATTAGTCGCAACCACTTCAATTCTTGCCCCTATAGACTCACCTTCTTTACGCAAGGCATCCATATAAGCTTCCATTTCTGGTACTTTATCGGCGTCTGGGCAGAAAAAAGGATTACTATCAATAATAGACCAATCTAATTTCTCAATTTTAATGGGGCCCAATTGCGACAAATATCCTCGTACTTCAATACCACATTGTTCTTTTAAATATTTCTTAGCAATACCACCCGCCGC
>CAIXDX010000171.1 GCA_903918335.1 uncultured Methylococcaceae bacterium
AGTGCCTTGGTCAATGTCCTGCTGGGCTTAGTGGTATTGCATGTGGGTGCTATTTTTTATTATCTTTTACAAAAGAAGATAAATCTAATTCGCCCGATGTTAACGGGTAGTAAAGAGGTTCTGATTGATGAGGCTTTCATTTCAAATAATCAGATAAGTTTATTACGGTTCGCAATAGCCACTTTAATTCCTATTTTGGTTGTGTATGCAGTTTGGAATAGTGAGTTTAGAGATTATCTGGCATTATTGGCGCAATAATTTTTGTTGCCCATAAGGATAAGAAATGAAATTGACAACCTTACTTGGCTTAATGGCCCTATCATTCTCTACACTCGTTTTAGCTAACCCTATCGAAGATCAAATTCGAATTCGTCAATCTACTTACGCGGTTATGGGTTGGAATACAGCTAAGATTAAAAGTCAGGTGGTAGACCATCCAGAAACTTATAATAAAGCCCAAGTGCTGACTGCTGTTAATACACTTGCGGCATTGGCACATTCAAATTTACTTGAAGATTTGTATGGTGTTGGAACTGATCAAGGTAACGGTTGGAAATCGACACGCTTAAAAGCCGATTATTTCCAGAAGCAAGCGGAAGTTAAAGAAATTAATGATCGCTTAATCAAAGAAACTGACGAATTTAAAACCATTGCCTTATCAGGTGATGTAGCGGCGGTTAAAGGCCAGTTGGGTAAATTAGGGGCGACGTGTAAAAGTTGTCACGATTTAATTCGTATTAAAGAATAAATCATTCAATGCCCACGTAATAAAAAGGCGAGGGTATTACCTTTAAGGCTATCAACTTAAGACGGGACACAGCGCAAGGTGTAACCGTACATTCTGAGTCTATCGAAAGATGTATGGTTAAGCCGCTGATTGTTCCACTGGGCTCACTAAGAACGGCTTAACCTTATACGTACCGCCTTAAGTTGGTAGTCACATTTAATGTTCTATCGTTACAAAAGCCATTTTTGTAATTCCGGCATGTTGCACGGTTGCCATTACTTCCGCTAATTTTTCATAAACAACGGCTTTGTCCGCATACAGATGCACACCAATATCCGGTGTCTTTTCTAGTTCTGTTTTCAAGTTATTTTCTAACGTTGCTAAATCTGCTATAGGGTTTTTATTTATGGTAATAGCACCTTGCGCATCAATACCTAATTGCAAGGGTTGTTTATGAATATCCGCTGTTGTTTGGGCGGTTTTAGGTAAATTAACATGCACCGATTGAGTGAGTAGTGGTGCTGTTACTAATAAAATGATGACTAACACTAACATCACATCCACTAAGGGCGTAACGTTAATCTCACTTAAAGCGTTTTCATCTTCAGATTGAGGTTTAAAAGCCATGGGTTAGCCCTGAGTGTTTTTGTTATCCAACGCGACAGTCATAAAGCCTGCGATAAAGTTTTCCATATTAGAACGTTGAATTTTTAAATGGCGGAGCGCAAAGTTATAAGCCAATACCGCGGGCACGGCGACTGCAATACCAATGGCCGTTGCGATTAAGGCATCACCGATAGGGCCTGCTACCACATCTAAACTAGTAGAGCCACTGGCAGTAATATCGTGCATGGCATGCATGATGCCTAAAACAGTACCAAATAATCCCACAAAAGGCGCGGTACTGCCAATACTGGCTAATAAGGTTAAGCCAAATTCTAAGTTGTGTTGTTCTTTTTGTAATTGTCCGCGGATGGTTTGTTCTAGTAATTCACTGACATTACCCGTGTGTTTTAATTGTTTACCCGCGGCTTTTTGATGTTCTTTTAGCCAAGTTTTGCCTACATAAGCTAAGCGAGCTTGTGAGCCTAGGGCGATATCATCATCTAAGCTGTCAAACTGATTTAGATTAGCTAAGCTCCAGAATGCGTTCTCAAAACGAGTATTGCAACGACTGTTGTTAATAAACTGCCAGCTTTTAAACAGAATCAGTGTCCAGGTGATCACCGAAAAAAAGATCAAGATATAAAGTGTTCCATCGATAATAAATTGGGGAGTGATATTTTCAGGCATATATTTAGTATCCTTTTATTTAGGGTGTTTAAGCGTTAGTGTTCAAGTTTAAATTGTAATTTTTGCACGGCACGTTGAGTGACGGGTGTCCCATCAACTATTTTTTCTTTAAATTTCCACTTTTTAATAGCGGCTAGGGCGGCTTCGTTAAAAATGTCTTCGGGTTCCGCACTAATAACAACAGCATTATCAACTGTTCCGTCTGTTTTTACAGTAAATTCAATTTTTACCCAACCTTCTATATGGCGTTTTGTTGCTACACTCGGGTATTCCGGTGGCACTCTAAATAGAGGTATTACGCTTGAGCTGGTCGAAGCGTTAGCTGTTGCAGGTGGCTGTGAGTTATTAGTTGCCGGTGTATTGTTTTGTGTAGGCGGAGTAGTTGCAGGTACTGGTGGTGCCGGTGGTTTCAAGATTTCTGGCTTAGGAGTGGGTGCTGGTGACTCAACTGGAATAGGCTCTGCTTCTTTCATTTTTATGAGTGCTTGAGTCGGTTTCTTGATAACGGTAGGTGTTTTAAGGGCTTTAGGTTTTTCAAGTGCTTTAATGGGTGAGGGAGTAACAACCACTGATGGGTTTTTCACAGGGCTTTGCATTTCTATACTCATCAAAAGAATAGGATCGGTCTTTGCAATAGGCGTTTTTTTTAAAAGATAAAATGCTAAAGCAATATGTATTAACGTCACTCCTAATAAAACAATACTCATTAGATGGGGAGTATTTTTTTGATGCTCAAGAGGGCTAAAGCCAATTTTATCAGAGTAAGACGGTTTTATTAATGACATTGGGTAAAAGATAATGAGCGTATATTGTCAATAATAGTTGTTAGCTTATTCGTTATGTTGAGTTTTTATCGATCTATTATACTGAGGACTGATAAGAAGTATAAGTTTATATCAGTTTATAGCAAACTTGGCATATTAAATGCAACTATTTTAAGATTATGTGATCAATAATGCACTTAGAGTCGAACGGTGTGGCTTTATAAGGTTTGACTACATCGTTAAGGTATTCATATTACGCACTAAAATGAGTCAGATGCACCTTTAAGGTTAATGTTTTGGCTATTATGTATTTTGTTGTTTTTGGACAAATATGACTAAATCAGAATTAATTGAAGTTATCGCAAAAAAACAGCCGTATTTTACGCGTAAGCAAGTAGATGCAATGATAGATTGTATTGTTGAGGGCTTATGTCAGGCCGCTATTAATAATGAGCGGGTGGAA
>CAIXDX010000172.1 GCA_903918335.1 uncultured Methylococcaceae bacterium
ATTGGCTTGGTTTGCTTGGGCGCTATTTTGTCGATTTTTGCTTTATTACCTTTGTTCTTTACGTATTTATCAGAAGGTGATGTTCGTGCCCCTTCAGAATTGCACCCTACAGATAGTGAGATTAAGTTAAGCTTAAAAAGCTCAGGGTATAGTGAATACGCACCGATCGTTTTTGAAAAACAAACTGTACCACCAAGAAAACACTATAACAACGTTCCAATGGAATAAGTCTTTTATCTGCTAATTTGTTGAAAACTTAATAAGTTAATTGATCGATTAAAATTACGGGCGGGAGAGATAAAGTTAGAGCAAAACTTGGTTATGAACATTTGGGTGTGCATACTCGTATTAAAGCGCTTAATCGTTAAGCGCTTTGGCGGTGTCAACGATATTAACATAACCTCAAATTTATATTTCTGCATCACCTTTAAACAACATTTAGCCCTAAAAGTTGCTGGAAAGGCTGAAAATCTTTATCTGAATGTAATAATGGAAAATCATTTTCTGTGCAGAAGGTAGAAATCATTAGCCTTGTAGCACGTTTACTTTTTACACCGGTTACTTTTAAAACATCAGACATTAATGTGTCATCAATAATAATGTTAGTTCGCATCAATTTCTCTATGTGTAATAAAAGCCTAAACAATACACCAAAATATACGATTGTCCCTAAGAATAATCATTTACTATCTCGGATTATTTATAACTGTGCGGACATTTACAGTTCAGTAGGTCGGGTTATCGATAGCGTAACCCGACCTACAAACTATGTATCTCCAAATGTGTATGAAATGGAAAATACCGTAAAAGAACCTATCAGAGTGTCTTAAAAAACTTGACCACTACACATGCAGGATTACCGTGGTTAAGATACATTTAAAGGTAATGATTTTCGAATTTTGACGATCTAATCTTCTAAATCGTGCTCATCAAGATGAAACCTGTGTAACATTCGATGTGTAATGGGTGCCAATATAATCCCCATGAAGGCGATAAAAATCAAACCACTAAACAGGGCGTAACCGGATGCAAATAGTTTGGCGCCGGTTGAGGCTAATGCATTGATAGGGCCCATACCGCCTAGAATCATCGAGGCTTCTAATAGTGAATCAACCCAGTCAAAGCCTGCGATAAAGTGATAGCCCAAAATACCAATGGTTAAGGCAACGATTATGAGCAAGATGTCCATTAAAACAGAGGCCAGTATCCGCTTGATAAACACGGATGGTGTGGCGAGTTTTTCATGTTTGTGTTCGTACATACTGATCTAATTTTCTACTAATTGTTGATTAATGTCGTCCAAATCACTTTCTACGATGATACCGACAGCCGCTTTTAACTTAATAATATTGATTAAATAACTATAGCGCGCTTGTAACAAATCCCGTTTAGCACTAAATAATTGTTGTTGGGCATTCAATAAATCGACACTCGTTCTTGATCCAACATCATAGCCGACAGTGGTGGAATCTAACTGACTTTGACTGCTTACCAAAGCTTGTTCATACGCCTTTAACTGCGCAATACTCATATTTAAGTTTAAATAAGCCCGTTGGGTTTCTTGTTCCATTTGGCGACGTGCACCTTCTAAATCATTTAAGGCTTTTTGTTGATTAAAGACAGCTTGTCGAACAACTGAGCTGGTTGCGCCACCTTGATAAATGGGTATTTGTAATTGTAGACCGACAGAACCTATTTTTAAATCGTTACCAAAACCATAATAACTACTACTGGCATAGTTTTCGGATAGATTAGCTACGGCATCTAGGGTGGGTAGGTGCCCTGCATTGGCGCGTTCTATTTCTTGTTCAGCATACTTTGCCGATTCTTGTAAGATTTGGATGTTTAGATCATTATCTGCTCCTACTTCTAGCCATTTATCCAAATTTTGTTCTAGGGTATTGGGTTTAAGCGTCGGCCTTATGGTGGCTAGTTTTTGGGGAATTTCTCCGGTCATCACTTGCACCGCTCTTAGGGCAATTTGATGATCGTTCAGCGCTGCTATTTCTTGTGCGGCAATTAAATCGAAGCGAGCTTGGGCTTCGTTTACATCAGTGATAGTTAAGGTACCGGCATCAAAGTTTGCTTTGGCTTGTTCTAGTTGCTTTGCTATGGCAGCTTTTTGGGCGGTGAGTAATTCAATTTTGTCTTGAGTTTGTAAGACATCAAAATAAGCTAAGCTGGTGCGTAAAATTAAGTTTTGCTGGGTTAAGTTTAATTGTTTATCCGCTAAACTTACTTGAGTTTTTGCTTGATCCATTGCCACTAAATTTTGTTTACGATAAATCGGTTGGCGCGCATCAATGCCGTATTGATATCCAGTAAATGATTGATTGCCGCCTTGAAAAGGTACTCTCGATCCTATAAAAGAAATGTTTGTGGTTGCTGCACTTGTACTCGCATTGAAATTTACTACGGGTCGGTATAAGGCTTTGCTCTGTTGGATAATTTCTTGAGCGGCTTGATTAGCATTTAATGCGGATGCCAAGGTAGGATCATGAGCTAAGGCTGAATGGTAAATATCTATTAAGTTTTGTGGTTTAAGTTCTGCTGATATACCTGGCATAAACCAGCCATTTGTACAAAGCAAGGCAATCGCAAGACTACCGCGTTTTAATAAAGGTTTACCGATGAAAGGTACTTTATTATTCATGAGTTAACTTCCGTTTCGATTTTAATTTTAAACCAAGCAGCATATAGCGCAGGTAAAAAGAGCACGGTTAATAAGGTAGCGAATGCTAAGCCACCCATAATAGCGACCGCCATTGGTCCAAAAAAGACACTACGGGTGAGTGGAATCATAGCTAATATTGCTGCCGCAGCGGTTAGTACAATAGGCCTAAAGCGCCGAATGGTTGACTCGACTATGGCTTGCCAAGGTACTAAACCAGCAGCACGGTCTTGATCAATCTGATCAACTAAAATAACGGAGTTCCGCATAATCATTCCGGACAGCGCAATCGTACCTAGCATCGCCACAAATCCAAAGGGCTTATCAAAGACTAAGAGGGCAATGGTTACCCCAATTAAGCCTAAGGGTGCTGTTAAGAACACTAAAAATACTCGGGAAAAGCTTTGTAATTGCACCATCAATAAGGTCAGTACAGCTAATAAGAATAATGGAAAGCCGGCCGCGACCGAAGCGCCACCTTTGGCTGATTCTTCTACGGCTCCGCCAGTGACTAGACTAACGCCCAAGGGGAGTTGGGCTTTGAGTTCTGTTAATTGTTGTTCGATTTGATTAGAAACGACGGCGGCTTGTAAATCACCTTGTAAATTAGCACGCACAATAATAGAGGGTTCACGATTACGTCGCCAAATGACGCCCTCTTCAAAGTCTGAGGTAAAGGTGGCTATTTGCGCTAAAGGTACTGCGCCTGAAGGAGAGTTAATCATTAAATCGGGTAGATGTGATAAACGATGACGTTCTATTTCAGAGCCTCTGGCGACTAGATCAATACGTTCATTGCCTTCTCTAAATTCTGTAATCGTTAATTCATGTAGTGCCCCATTGATTACGTTAGAGACATCTATGGGGCTAATACCTAATAAGCGAACTTTGGCTTGATCAATCTCTACTCGAACGACTTTACTGGGCTCTTCCCAATTTAATTGCACATTAATTAAGTTAGCATGATTACGCATAACGGTTGCGACTTGCCGAGCAATATCTCTAATTTGATTGATATTAGCGCCAGAGACTCTAAACTGCACCGGAAAACCTACCGGTGGACCGTTTTCTAAGCGTAAGACAGACGCGCGTAATTCAGGAAAGTCTTGCTCAAATAAATGTAGCAAGTCTGTTCTTAAGGCCTCTCGAGCTTCTAACGTTTTAGTGAGGATGACAAATTGACTAAAACCTCGATGGGCTAATTGGATATCTAAAGGTAAATAAAAACGCGGTGATCCACTACCCATATAAGCCACAAAATTGTCTAGGCCTGCATGTTCTTTTGACCAAGTGGTTAACCATTGTTCTAGTTTTTTAGCTTGGGTGTCGGTGGCTTGATAAGAAGCCCCTTCGGTCATTCTTAAGTCAACAATCAATTCTAATCGGGTTGAATCAGGAAAGAATTGTTGTTGGACTTTGCCAAAACCCACAATAGATAAGACGAAAATAACTAAGGTAATGGCAATCACTGTCATCCGATAACGGACACAGGTGGTTATCAGTGATCTAAATGATCTGTAAAATGGTGTGTTATAAATATCATTATGATGAATTTCGTGGGTTTTTGGTTTTAAATTAAATCGGGTTCTAAACCAAAGACTCAGTTTAGAGGGTTCAGGCGCATGGGTATAATCGGGTAATAGGTGATAGCCTAAAAAGGGCACTAAGATGACAGCCGCAAACCATGAAATAACTAAAGCGATAGCCGAAACCTGAAAGATAGAACGGGTATATTCGCCTGTAGAGGAGGCCGCTGTTGCAATAGGTAAAAAGCCGGACACGGTGACTAAGGTTCCGGTCAGCATCGGCATGGCGGTTGATGTATAAGCAAAAGACGCGGCTTTAACTCTGTCCCAGCCTTGTTCCATTTTTGATGCCATCATTTCTACGGCAATAATTGCGTCATCTACTAATAATCCTAAGGCTAATATTAAAGCGCCTAAGGATATTTTGTGTAAGCCAATGCCATAGATATGCATGACTAAAAAGGTGCTGGCTAATACGATCGGTATAGTAATAGCAACTACAATACCGCTACGCCATCCTAAAGAAATTAAACTAACACTCAGAACAATGACTAAGGCTTCTATTAAAGAGTGTACAAAATCATTGACGGAGTTGGCGACAATTTTCGGTTGTAGCGTGACTGGGTTAAGTTCTAAACCCACAGTGAGTTGTGATTGTACGCGGGCGATGACTTGATCAAGATCATGTCCTAATCCGATCACATCACCGCCATCTTTCATACTTACGCCCAATAGTAAGGTTTCTTTACCTTGATAACGGACTCGATCATGAGGCGGTTCTTCATAGCCACGATAGATCTTGGCAACATCACCGAGTTTAAAGTCTTGGGCATTCGCGCGTAAACGTAAGTCTCGTAGATCGTCTAAGGTATCGTAACGGCCTGATACCGCTATTCGAATCCGTTCATCTGTTGAGTCAAATGTGCCTCCGGTAACTACGGCATTTTGGGCTTGCAAGAGGCCGATTAAGGTTTGTGTATTAATGCCTAGCGTGACTAATTTAGCGTTGGAAAGTTCGATAAAGATGCGTTGCTTTTGTTCGCCAAAGAATTCAACCTTAGCCACATCGTTTACTTTTAATAACTCGGCTCTGATTACCTCGGCTTGTTTTTTTAAGGCAGCATAATCAAAACCATCCCCCGTTAAGGCATACATACTGCCATAAACATCGCTAAACTCATCATTAAAGGTCAGGCTTTCAATGTTTTGAGGCAGGGTGTGGCGAATGTCACCCACCTTTTTGCGCACTTGATACCAAATCTCGGGTATTTCTTTAGACTCGGTATCATCTTTAATAAAAATAAAGATCATTGACTCACCGGGTCTTGAAAAACTAGAGGAGTAATCAAGATGGGGCACTTCTTGAATTTTCTTTTCTAGTTTGTCAGTGACTTGTTGTTCAACTTCTTGTGCGCTTGCGCCGGGCCAAGTGGTGTGAACTAGCATGACCTTAAAGGTGAATGGTGGGTCTTCTGATTGGCCTAGTTTGGTAAAGGTTAGTAAGCCAGAAAGGGTGAGGACTAGCATTAAATATAGCACTAGAGTTTGGTGACTTAATGCCCAGTCTGATAGGTTAAAGCGTTGTTTTATTTTTGGTTCACTCATAGTGCACCTTCAATAACGGGTTTAACGAGTTGATCTTTTATTAGGGTATGTACGCCCGCAATCGCTATTTTTTCGCCGGTGCTTAAGCCTTGAATAATTAACACACCATCTTCTCGGTAAGGGCCTGTAACGACTGATCGAGGTTGGGCTTTATTATTGGCATCAATAATCCATACAGTGGTTTGCCCATTAATTTCAGTGAGGGCTTTACTGGGAATTAAATAACCTGTGTTAGTCTCTGAATTTGATGCTTGGGGTGATAATTTCACACCAACGGTGAGTCCTAATTTAACGGCAGCATCTGCTTGCTTTAAGGTAATACGCACATTAAAAATGCGGGTGGCAGATTCTGCAGCAGGTGCAATCTCTCGTATTTCTCCTGGATAAGTCTTTTGTCGATCTGACCATAACTTAATGAGCACGGGCGCATTGATTTTTACTTCGGCCATACGAGATTCGGGCACTGCTACTAATACATCAATGGACTGAGTATCAGCAATTTTAACAATGCTGTCGCCGGCTTGAATCACTTGTCCAGGTTCTGCGTGAATAAATGTAACGACGCCGTCTCTATCAGCGTTAAGAGTTGCATATTGTGCTTGGTTATTATAAACAGCGGCTTGGGCTTTTACTTCTGCTAGTTTAGCGCTAGCGGTTTTGTATTGGGCTTCTCGTATGTCTAAGGCAGAGGCGGAAATGAATTTTTTCTCAAACAATTGGCGTTGTCGGTTAAGTTCTGCCAACGCTAATGCGGATTCTGCTTCGGCGGCAGTCACGGTTGCTCGTGCTGCTGTGGCGGTTAATTGACTGTCTGCTGGATCTAGTCTGGCGATTAGTTGGCCTTTTTTAACAACAGAACCTATTTCTACCTTTCGTTCAATAATTTTGCCATCAATTCTAAAACCTTGATTCGATTCATATCGAGGCAGAATCTCACCGACTAGCGCCATGGTATCCAAGCCCGACTTTTCGCCGATTACTTTTACTAAAGCAGGGCGGGGGGGGACTTCGGTAGGTACGGGTTTGTTACAGGCTGTGAGTAGTAATAATAGCAAAGGCCATCCAAGCAGATTTTTTGTCATAGTCGTGTCTTATATTTAAATGGGGTAATTAATTTAATTTAGTGACTCTTTAAGCGGTTCAGGATTTTGTAAAAGTCCCATTAATAGGGAGCGTTGCATTAAATCTAAGCGTGCTTCTATGCTGGCCCAATTAATCCATGGGTCATGGCCTAAGGCAATTTCTAATGAGCAAACGCCGTGCACACTGGCCCATAGCGTTTGGGCAATTAATTCATAGTCAGTGATTTCGGATTTAAATAACTGTGCATCAAAGGCAGTTTTAACGACCCATTTTAATTGTGCGTACCCATCTTGCTCGGTATTACCTTGTTGAATTTTAGTGGTATCTAGGTAGCAAGGTGCGTGGGGCGTCATAAACATCAACCGATAATGGTTAGGATGTTGTAAAGCAAAGGCAGCATAGCCTTTGCATAATGCTTGCAGGCGATGGATTAAATCAGGAATAGACATGATCTCTCGCATACTGCTTGCCAGAGCTAAAAAGTCCTCGTCACAGACGGCCTGTAATAAAGCATCTTTATCAGCAAAGTGATGATACAAGGTGGTCGCTGAATAGTTAATCTGTTTCGCGATTTCACGCATAGATACCGCTTCAATGCCTTTTTCGACAAACAATGTACGAGCCGCATCTAAGATCATAATGCGGAGTTTTTCGCGTTCTTCAGGTGATTTTAGTTTTGGTGCCATAGGATTTTAAATAAACTTAACGGTGTTAATTTAACAGTGTTAAGTTTATTTGTAAAATATATCAAGAAATGAAGATTCACAACCCACTTCAATAACACGCATGACTTTCGTATTAAAAATCAGCCCACCTTTTGAAGATAGGCTGAGATGATTAAATGACGGGATTTAATTAATTCGCATAAGCTTTAATAATATCTTTAACGATACCAGAACGAACTACATCATCGACACCGAATTCAACAACGCCTACTTTACGGGTATGTTGCAATCTTTTAACGGCATCGGAGAGTCCTGATTGCGTAGTGATATCTTTTTGTTCAATATCTCCATCAATAATGACTTTGCAGTTATCACCAATACGCGTTAAGAATAATTTCATTTGGCTGGGGGTGGTGTTTTGGGCTTCATCTAAGATGGCCCAACAGTTTTTAAAGGTACGGCCACG
>CAIXDX010000173.1 GCA_903918335.1 uncultured Methylococcaceae bacterium
CATTGCCAAGCGTATTTATTAACTGGCGATATGCATAACACTGACCCGGTCTGTAGCAAGTCACCCCATCACGGTGTTATACAAGCAGCCATAGATTCAGCCGCCGCTAGTACTTTGGCTGAGAATGAAAAACCCTTGATCTTTAGAAACAGCAAGAACTCTAAATTATTATCTTAAACTTACAAACCTTCCCAAGGGGTGTATAAACCTTCCACATTAACGCCAAACATATCCAATACTCGACCGACAGTTTCATTCACCATAGCGGTTAACGAGTCGGTCTTACTGTAAAAAGCCGGCATGGGTGGAAACATAATGCCACCCATTTCGGTCACAATGCCCATGTTTCTGATATGTACCAGATTTAACGGTGTTTCTCTGGGCATAATCACTAAACGTCGGCGCTCTTTTAACACCACATCAGCGCCACGTGAGATTAAGTTATCACCAAAACCATGTGCCACGGCAGACAGTGTTTTCATAGAACAGGGTGCGATAATCATGCCTTCTGTTTTAAAGCCACCGCTAGAAATACTGGCCGCAATATCATCAATACCGTGCGTCACATCCGCTAACTTAAATAGCTCTGCTCGTTTTATATCCATTTCGTGCTTTAAATTAACCACACCCGCATCAGAAATCACTAAATGCGTTTCCCACTCGGGTTGTTCTTTTAAAACCTGTAACATCCTTACACCATAAACAGCGCCTGTTGCGCCGGTCATCGCTATAATTAAGCGTTTTTTCTGTGTCATCGTCTCGTTTGTTAATTAAGTAAGCGTTCTGCGAACTGGTCCGTTGCTGTTACTAAGGCATCAATCATATCTTCACCTTGGGCAATATGTCCCGCATGCGGCAATATAACATATTCTGCTTTCGGCAAGGCCTCATGTAAACGCTGCCCGGCTTCTATCGGACACGTTAAATCCTGCCGTCCATGAATAATAATGGTCGGTATATCCGTTAACAGTGCACAATTATCTAAAATTTGATGGTCCTGTATAAAATACTTATTCAGAGCGTAGTGCAATTCCATAGTAACTTGCTTCACCATCTTCTCCGTGATGTGCTCATCATGACCTGCTTCTTGATAAGCATGACCCAACGCGACTTGTCCGCCCCATGCCATCCATTCCTTAGCCACTCGGCGCTTAGCGACCTCATCCTCACCCATTAATGCCGCCCACAGACTAATCACAATATTATCGGGATCCACTTGTGGCGCACTGTCTAACAAATGTTGATAGCGCTCTGGATAGATTCGATTAACACCATCTTTAGCAAACCATTCTAAATCGGTTTGTCTGGCTAAAAAGACGGCACGAATAATCATGGCAGAGACTTTTTCGGGATGTTGTTGCGCATACAGTAAAGCGAGTGCCCCTCCCCAAGAACCACCAAACACCAGCCATTTTTCTATATTCAATTCCTGACGAATGCGCTCCATATCATCAATCAAATCTTGCGTCGTATTATGCACTAACGCCCCGAAAGGCAAAGACTGACCACAACCGCGTTGATCAAACAAAATAATCTGATATTTTTCGGGATTAAAAAAACCACGATGATGCGGTTTAGTGCCCGAACACGGCCCACCATGCAAAAAAATCACCGGTATGCCATCAGGATTACCACTCACTTCCACATAAACGGAGTGCTGACTGTCAGTTTCAAGAAAAAAAGTATGGTAAGGCGTGATATCTGGGTAAAGGCTTTTCATGGTCGGTGGACTTATAAATCAATGGGGCTTAATCGGGGCGAGATCAGAGTATTCGTTAAAAATAATCTTAATAACTATTAGGCATTTTAAATATTCATTGACAGTTTTCTTTTAAAAATAGACTAATACCTGCCTCATTCATATCACCCGAAGCAACGGCCAATATGGCATCAGCAGCGGCGATTGCACTGGCGGTAAAGGTGAAGCCGTTCATTTCCAAAAATAAAATACCCACACCAAAACCAACACGTTTGTTTCCATCAATAAAAGGATGATTTTTCACAATGCCTATGATGTAGGAAGCCGCTAGTTCTATTATGCTTGTATTGTTAGCATAATTAAGCAATTGCTGTGGCCGGGCAAGCGCGGATTGTAACAATCCTCGATCACGCATTCCGGGGGCACCCCCATTAAGAACCAATAATCGTTTATGAATTAATATAACATCACCCTCGTTAATCCAAATAATAGAGATCACTTAGACAATATTTCGAAGGTTTCAGAATATCGTCCAATAATGTCCTCAAATTTCGCCATTTTTACCGCAGAAACGTCTTGTGTTTCTTCAACCGCTTTGCCAAGCAACGCCCAATGCTCAATTTGTTTTGGCGTTGTTCTGTGCATGGTTTTTGCCGCTGCTTGGGCGACCTCTAATAAACTATCGGACAATTGGATGGTTGCCATGTGAGTTCTCTAAAAAATTAAAGAAACAATGTATCTTCTTTTATAGTGTGATGCAATCACTTATCATAAAACCGAGGCATGAAGGCTGTAAAGCGCCAATTCATTGGAAAGCACATATCCCGTTTTTAAGAATAACCGGAACGCCGCTTAAAATTGCGCCTAAACACTTGGAATTTGTGAGATGACACAAGAAAAAATCGTATGCGATCTTGGCCGTTGTGACCTAACAAAATCCAAGCAACACCTCGCTTTTCTAAGACCCTGCTATCACAACTGATCTGTGTGATAGCGCATAGCATCCATGTGCATGCGACTTTTAGTGGTGAGACCTCACATCTGCGCAGTGTTTGATCACAATAGCTGAGTGTTATCTGACTTTTTGCCTGTGCGCATGCGATTTTTGCGTGTGTTTGGGCGCTTTTTCAGTGATTTAAATAGATAAATCATAAACAGCCCACCCGAAATTATTGAGTTCACTGCAGTTATGCTGGTTAAATATCAACTCAACCCCATAAGACAAAGTGAATCTATATTCCCCATTAAATAACGAGCATAAAAAAAGGGCAAGAATCACTTCTCGCCCTTTTTATTCGATAACAGTTAAGCGGTTCGCTTAGAAACCAAAACCTAAAGTACCGCCAGCAGTTAAGCCATTTACGTTAGTGCCATTAAGTGACTCTGTCGCTAAGAAATAACGTACGTCTGCACCAATATAGAGGCTTTTCCAAACGTTATAATCCACACCGGTACCAAAGTTCATCGCTGGTTTTAATTCAGTGATCGCGTTAGCTTGTGATGGAGGGCTGATAACATTTAAAGTAAAACCAACAGGGATTAACCATGGTCTGATTTTGCTACCTTGTAAGAACTTAATTTTTGGCGACGCACTAATTCTTAACATACTTTGAGTCGCTTGCACAGTATTACTTACTGGTCCACTAAGTGACTGACCACCGCTTAAAGCGCCATTAGCTACTGTAGAAATTGCACCAGCAGTAAAAGTTCCTAAATCAACATAGTTAAGATCTAGTTCACCCAATAATTCTGTCTTATCAACTAAGCCGAACATATTATCATTCAACTTAAAATCAATACCGGCACCAAAATTCCAACCATCTCTATGACCTGTATTACCTAATGTAGCAACCTGTCCATTATTTAATGCTACAGAATTAGTTGTAGCCGCCATTGATTGATCATTTCCGCTATAACCACCACGGAAATACAACATATTTCCACCACCAGCATGATGAGTTTCCGCATGCTTAGCTTTAACTGAAGCAGCCCAATCATCTAACTCTTGTACTTTTTTGCTATCAGCGGCAACAGTTGCCGCAACAGTAGCAGAAGGAGCAGTTGCATTAACTTGCGCTCTTAACGCAGCAATTTCATCTTGCATTGCACGTAATTGTGCTTCTAATACTTCAGTTTTGCTAACGGTTGCCACTGGAGCCGCTGCTTTCTTTGTTTTTGCAGATGCCTGCGGCGCCGCAACTAAACCAGCAACTGCAAGTGTTGCTAGGGCTGCGCCTAAATATTTATTATTATTAATCATGATCTTCCCCTTATGGGTTGTTAATTTACAAACGATTTGCATAAATACAACAAATCTCACCAAGCGAGCAAATAATATCAGTAAATGGATTAACCCACAAGTATTAATAGTATTTTTTTCATTCAAATAAAAATCTTAATTATCAATCACTAACAAGAGATATCTCAAGCAACCTATCGGTTATTCATAGAAAATAACAAAAACTTGACCTAGATCAAATTCACAACACTATCTATATATTCGAAACTTATTGATTTTTATTGTGAAACAATAAACCGATATCACGTATTAAATAGCGAGCACCCCAAGCACCTGAGTCACTGTATAATAGGGCTTGATTATCCTTTTGCACCCATTCATGATTAATACTCCAGACTTTACCCTTATAGGTGGTGGCGTTATCGGCCTACTGACAGCCAGAGAACTCTTTAATGCGGGCGCAACCGTAAGGGTTATTGAAAAACGTTACTTAGGACAAGAGTCTTCTTGGGCTGGTGGCGGAATATTATTACCGCTTTACCCATGGCGCCAAGCGGATGCTATTACTCGGCTAACCCTACAAAGCTTAAAGCTCTATCCCACTTTGGCCAGCCAATTAATTGCGGACACCCAAAAAGATCCCGAATGGACACCGTGTGGTTTATTAATCACTAAAAATCCTGATATTGAAGCGGCAATCGACTGGTGTCATACCCATCAAATAGTTTATGAAACACCTTCCGCAGACTTATTTGATGGCTTAGTAACCGCACCGCTTAACCCGATCTATTTATCCACTATTGCTCAAGCTCGTAACCCTCGTTTGGTAAAGTCGCTAACGCAAGACCTAATTAATAAAGGTATTCATATCATTGAAGAATGTGAACTGCTGGATGTGAAAGTTAATAACAACAAGATCAGCCACATTCATACCAGCAAAGGCCACATGCCGGTGCAAAACCTGATTATTTCTGCCGGGGCATGGACAGGCGATCTATTTAAAAAACTGTTTCCTGAAATAATTAATCAGCGACCCGAGGTACAGCCCGTTAAAGGTCAAATGTTATTGTTTGATGGCGCGCCAAATATATTAAAGACTATGGTATTGGATGGTGATCACTATTTAATCCCTAGACGGGATGGAAAAATATTAGCGGGCAGCACGGTTGAGTATGATGATTTTAATAAAACGCCTACTTCAGCCGCCAAAGAAAAGCTCTCTGAATTTGCTTATCAACTCATGCCCGCACTTAAAGAAGCCCCCTTATTGCATCATTGGGCAGGCCTAAGACCAGGCACTGCAGAAGGCGTGCCTTATATTGATCAACATCCCAAGATCAGCAACTTAAGCATTAATGCCGGACATTTTAGAAACGGACTTATCATGGGCCCTGCTTCTGCACAACTCATGGCGGATCTGCTGTTAAGCCGTCCACCACAAATTGACCCGACGCCTTATAAAATTGCATCACACTAAGTCGCTATTCCACTATTGTTAGATTTATATATCCCATAGACCTCACTTAAAGCTTATGAATATCTATCCCTTACTGCGCCCTTTATTATTCTCGCTAGACCCAGAAACAGCTCATGAGGTCACGCTTAAATTACTTAAGCTGTCTGATAGCAGTGGCATCAGCCAAATACTTTACCCAACACTGCCCGAGAAACCGGTTGAAGTGATGGGCTTACATTTTAAAAACCCAGTTGGCTTGGCTGCCGGCCTAGATAAGAACGGCGATTACATTAACGCCTTAGACGCCTTAGGTTTTGGTTTTATAGAAATAGGTACCGTCACACCCAGACCCCAACCCGGTAATCCTAAACCGCGTTTATTTAGATTACCTGAGCACGAAGCGATTATTAATCGGATGGGCTTTAATAACACCGGTATCGATCATTTATTAGCCCAAGCCAACCACAGTGGTTATAGTGGTATTTTGGGCATTAATATCGGCAAGAACTTTGATACCCCGATTGAAAATGCAACGGAAGATTACTTGATTGGATTGCGTAAAGCGTATGCTTCTGCGAGCTATATCACTATCAATATCTCATCACCCAACACCAAGAATTTACGTCAGTTACAACAAGGTGATGAGATAAGGCGTTTAGTCGCCACTTTAAAAGATGAACAAACCAATCTACAACATGAATACGGCTTTTATGTACCCTTAGCCGTTAAGATTGCGCCTGATCTAACTGATGATGAAATCAGCCATATCGCCAACTTATTACTTGACTTTGAAATTGATGGCGTAATTGCTACCAACACAACAATTGCCAGAGACGCCATTGCAAATCATCCTTTAGCAGAAGAAGCAGGTGGCTTAAGTGGCGCACCGGTTAAAACCGCATCAACACGTGTAGTAAAAGGCTTAGCCGCAGAACTGCAAGATAAAGTGGCTATTATTGCGGCGGGTGGGATTTTAAGTGCAGAAAATGCACAAGAGAAGTTAAACGCTGGAGCGAGTTTGGTGCAAGTTTACAGTGGCCTTATATATAAAGGCCCACAATTAATAGCAGATATTGTAAGGTCGCTTTGATTAACTGCGCTTAGATTGAATAATAATCGCTGGGCTTATTGCCCAGCAATCGACATACGTTCTACCAAAATAGATCCAGTTCGGACATTACCGCGATAGTCTACATCATTACCGACCGCCACAATGTTTCTGAGCATATCTTTTAGATTACCGGCAATGGTAATTTCTTCTACGGGGTATTGAATCTGGCCATTTTCCACCCAGAAACCTGCGGCACCACGAGAATAATCACCCGTTAGTATGTTAACGCCCTGCCCCATTAATTCCGTGACCAACAAACCAGTATGCATTTGGTTTAATAGGCCATCAAAATCCAACACACCCGGATCAATCGTTAAATTACGCACACCGCCTGCATTACCGGTACTGTGTAAACCTAACTTACGTGCAGAATAAGTACCTAAAACATAACTGCGCAAGATGCCATCAGCGACTAAATCACGAGTATGTGTCGCTACCCCTTCACTATCATAAGCCGAACTACCTGATGCACCGATCAAATACGGTTGCTCATGAATATGGACAAATTCAGGGAATATTTGTGTTTCTAATGCATCTAATAAGAATGAAGACTTACGATATAAATTGCCGCCAGATATAGCGCCAATAAAAGAAGATAATAAACCTGAGGCGATCTCTGCACTGTATAAAACAGGGCATTGACGCGTTGAAAGACTACGTCCTTCTAATCGTCTTAACGTACGTTGTGCCGCTTTTTGACCCACAGCAACAGCTGACTCTAAATTATTAGCGTTTCTCGCAACGGTGTACCAATAATCGCGTTGCATACTTTCACCGCGTTGCGCTAACACAGAACAACTTAACGAATGCCGGGTAGACAATGACCCCTGCAAAAAGCCTAAGCTATTGCCTAAGACATGAATCCCTTGATGGGTATTAACCGACGCACCTTCTGAGTTAGTGATTTCAGCATCATAATGTCGCGCCGCATCTTCACATTCAATGGCTAACGCAATCGCCTCATCAGCCGTGATGGCCCAAGGATGGTTCACATCAAGATCAGGGAATGAAGTCGCTAATAATGCTTTTTCAGGTAAACCCGCATATTCATCTTCACTGGTATATCGTGCAATACTGCAGGCTGCACTGACAGTTTCTTTAATGGATTCA
>CAIXDX010000174.1 GCA_903918335.1 uncultured Methylococcaceae bacterium
TACTTCGCAAATTATCTCTGCCAAATCTAAAATTAATACACCGTGTTGATCTGCTCTTAAATCACTTAAGGTGATTACCTCAACATCATAAACGTTACTCATTATTAATTAAAATACCTAGATTAGTCGCCATGTTAGCAAATAATTTTTTAAGTTAATTATTAAAAACCTCTTTAAACGGCCTCAGAAATTTCCTCTTAGGTGAATAAATTGCCCAATCAGTTGAATCCGGTAAGTGTCTTTTTCGATATTCTTCATACATAGAATCACCCAACAACATTTGATAAAGCGCACTAGATCGACAAATTGATTCTTCTTGTGCTCTCGCTCCATTCAAAAAACCTCCACCAAGATTAACGCCACTGACTAATTAGAATACAAAAATAAAGAAGATAGTACTATTATACATCGAGAAACAAAGACTCTCTGCTGACTACTCAATCACCACCGTCTCTCATCAAATTGCTTAGTTAAATGACTCACCCCATACGGCTTGCCAAAGTTGGGGTAAAACCTCACCGGCTTTGCCACGTAGAGTATTAGCATATTTGTCAAAAATAGAGGCTTCTGGATTAATCTGAACCAAATATGCCCCGCCACTGGCGGCAAAAGCAGGCAGAAAAGCAGCTGGTTGTACTTCCATAGAACAACCTACTGCAATAAATACAGAACATTCTCTGCTAAACATCTCGGCATGATCAAACGCATCTTGGGGCAATGGCTCATTAAACCAAACCACATCGGGCCTCACCAAACTACCGCAAATCTCACATAAAGGCGGTTCTTCAGCCCCATTAACACTCGCAGAAACAACAGGATGATCATTTAAACATTTAAAATGATGAATATTACCGTGCAACTCAATCACATGATCACTCCCAGCGTCTTGATGAAAGTTATCAATATTTTGTGTAATAACTGTAACTCTAGGGGCTTTCTCTTGCCATCTAGCAATAACATCATGAGCTATATTAGGGTGTAAAGCCTCCATAGTCTGACGTTGTTCTCTGTACCATTGCCATACCTTTTTAGGATTATTTAAATATCCATCTAACGTACCGTAGACATTAACATCAAAATCCACCCATAAACTATCCGTCCCCGCACGAAAAGTGGGTACCCCACTCTCAGCTGAAGCACCTGCTCCGGTAAAAAAAACGATATTTTCAGCTTCGCGTAAAGCTTTAATAAAACCCTCATCAAAAACTACTGCATCAGTCATCTAATATCCTCAATTAATTATAAAGAAGCCATCCTAAAAGACTCTTACGACAGAACAAGTCGTTAGAAAATATTAATCAACTCAAAACATCTTTAAACGGCCCCAAAAACTTGCGCTCAGGTGACCAATCAGTTATGGCAAAAATAATATCTGAAAAAGCTCCGCTAAATTCACTCTCAAATGCTGATCTAAAATCTTTTGCTGTTTGTTTTGGATCATTACCAAAAGCACCACATCCCCAAGCGCCTAAAACCAAAGAAGAATAACCATACGCCTGAGCGATGCTTAATACTCTATGGATTCTTTTACGCAATAATCTAGCCGCTTCGACTCTACCCACTGTCGGTGCATAAGGTGCCGCACAAGTTAGTACATTCATCAACCATGGCTGTTCAAGTGTTATACCGTTGTCTGTCCTAAACACAGGAACTTCAGGTGAATAAATTGCCCAATCAGTTGAATCCGGTAAATGTCTTTTTCGATGTTCTTCATACATAGTATCACCCAACAACGTTTGATAAAGCGCACTAGATCGACAAATTGATTCTTCTTGAGCTCTCGCTCCATTCAAAAAACCTCCACCAGGATTGACGCCATTGGCTAAGTTAAGTACTAAAGGATTAAACCCCTTATCAATAATCCGCTTAGTAGCCAATAAAGTTGTTTCATTTGTCACTTGTATTCGTGTTTCAAAAAAATCATCAGCATTAAATTCAGGCAAACCAGCTAGCGGAGAAATACTTATTTTCTTGTTATAAGCATTTCTAACTTGCCCAGACCAATCAACATATATTTCTTTACCAGTAACCTGATATTTACCTAGAGTTATCGCTTCAACTGCAGACTCACCAAGTTCTCTTGCAACTTGACGAGGTATATCTAAAACCTTTTGCCTAGCTAAAGCCATTTCATATGAATCTAAGCAAGGTAAATACACAATTTTTTTATTGACCATTTTCATATCCGGTTAAAAAATAACTTATAACTTTTGCATTATATAATAACTTGAACCAGTGCCTGAATATTCATCTGACAAATCTTTAATCAAATCAAATCCACATTCACTTAGACAATTAAGCACTGTATTTTTGTCCCAGTATTTTATTTTGAAATTATCTAAATAATTAAATGACTCCCCATTCTTTATAACCTCTGTATTTTCTTGATAAGAATAAATATCATCATGTACGTATGATACGTTCACGCTACGCTTAATTACTTCTGTATTTACTTTAAAATCTCTAAAAATATCACGAGATGGAATATCAATAAGTAAATACCCGCCAATTTTAAGTGCACCATATGCCACCTCAATAGATTTTCTTAGTTCATTTTCATCCAATAAATAAAGAAGAACGGTGAAAACACAAAGAGCCATATCAAAATCAGATTGAACTTCAAACTCTTGCATCTTGCCATTAAAATTAACTACCTCTAAATCTCTCTCTAAATACTTTTGGGACAATTGAATAAGCATTTCCAAGCAGGGCTCAACGACTAAAACCTCATATCCATATAAAGAAAGTGGCAAGGACAGTCGACCGGTTCCAGCGCCAAAATCAACAATTTTAGCCGGTACAGAAACTGTATTTTTAATGATGTCGAGCGTTTTATGTGTCAACGCATCATAAAAACCACCGAATGATTCAGTATAGATAAGGTCATAATTTTCTGCCCACGAACTATGTGGTGTTGTCATGCCAACACCACAATTTGTCGACGTGCAAAATAACCAACAACATGACTTTTTAATACTGCATTACCAATAATTCCATCGACTCCAGCCATCTTAAGCGTCATACCTAATAACTCTGGAAGAGACCCACAACTTAAATCATAAGTTGAATTACCCAATTGAACATTGACTTGATATGTTTCAGTCTGAAATTGGCCAATTCCCGGAAAAAAGTCAGTAATATGTCCAAGTGAAGGAAATAGTTTAAGCGAATCATTGTGATAATAGGAGATTTGCGCACCCGTATCAAAAAACATTGGACTATCAATATCATTAATACTAACCTTTATAATTGGGATGCCCATAAAATGCGTTAGCGATAAAACTTCACCATCCAAATGAATTTCCTCTAGAGAAAAGGATATCTGAGCATTAAAAGTATCAATAACAACATCAAATTGATTTAAAACATCAGCACCAATAATTCCTGCAGTTTTATAACCAACAAATTCTGATAACTGATCCGCTGTTAAACCCATATAATTCGTATGTATCGAGAAACTTTGACCGTCGATTTCGAGATCACATACACCAAAACTTCTCGGCGCTCCAGTATCTAACAACCAATTACGCCCATCAATATCTATAAATAAATGATCTTTTTCAATGATTAATCTAAATTCTTGCATAATTTTTATATCCGTTTAGGTCTATATAACTTTCGTTGTTGACTATGCATTCCACCAAAATCACCCTTAACATCTTCAACAATATCGAAGCCATCCCAGACATCAGTTGTTTCTCCCACGATTAACCAATCAGGAAAAATTTGGGTTTGTTCAGCTATTTGATGCATCAAACCCTCATTGCCAAATCGGGAATAATTTCCACCAAAGCCATGATCTTGTAAAAGAATACCAAAAGGAGGTCTGTTACCATTATTTTGACAAAACAACGCATCATAACTAGCATAAGCATCAGCCCCTAAAAAAAGAATGGCTAAACGCTCAGCGCCAAATTCATTATTTAAATCTGGATCACGTTCAAGTACTTCCAAAAAAGCATAAGGTGAAATACTAGGACGAGTTCGATTAATATTTCGAGGCTGAATATGAGGTCTCCAACCTTTTGGAGACAAATCTCTTTCTGTCAAAGAGAGTCTTGCAAGTGAATGGTATCCCTTAATAGGACTGTTATATCCTCGCTCTTCCCCATCTAAAACATTTTCAATCGCAGCTCTTTCCGTTAAATAGTCACAGTAAACAAAACAATAGGCAGAATGACTTGAGCCAAATAGTTTAATTGCATGCCCGTCATAACAAGAGCCAGGATAAAACACCACACGTGAGTTAAAAAAATCACTTCGATTAAAAACAGAATGCTTGGCATCAAAGTTCTTCAACCATGCTGGACATGCTTCAGATAAAGTAGTTAAATATTCAATCAATTCCATGAGCACTCTCCCTGTTAAACTTCAACTTTTAAACAACCACCGGTTACAGCAAAATGTACCCAGCAACCTATAACAGGTTTGTTTGTAATCGCTTCTACAGCTGATTTATATAATGCTAATTGACCTGAATATTTCAGAGCATTTTTCTCCCACTCAGCTTGTGACATAGGGTTAGATTTATGATCAACAATAATGTAACCCGCGTCAGTTTCAATTAATACATCGATCCATCCGGAGGCTATTTGTTGATTAGGTAAGCGATATTCAATCGGATATTCAACGTGTACTTTCTTAGCACCCAAATCCTGGGTAAACTGCTTAAAACGTTCCAAACACAATAAAGCGTCGTCAACACTAATATGCTGAGTGACCGCATAACGAGTCAACACCGTTTCTGCCAAATTACGAGGATTTTCAGGCAGATTAATCATATAAGTAGCAATCAAAGCATGGATTGCTTCACCTAAGTGCGCCATATCAACCACACCTTTTAGACTAATGCGCTCACCTAAATTTTTCACCTCAACTATCTTTGCAGATTCTAACGCTGGCTGATAAGACGGTGAAATTGTAGCGGCTTGTTTAGACATGTTTGCACTGGCACTAGATGCATCCAGCCCTTTAAACCAATGCGGTGTAACAATAGCCTCATTAGCATTATTTGGAGCAGTATCCTGCTCAAGCACTTTAAAGACTACCGGGATATCACCCTCACCTTCTGGCAATGTTAAAGTCTTAATGTCTTCAGCATTGGGCAAAGGTAAAGCCCAATCTTTTTCTGCCTCATTTGGTTTTAAGGTATTTATCCATTCACCCTTCGTATTGGCTAAAGCGATAATCAAACAATCTCTCGGACGAGTAAACGTTACATACAACAAGCGTTTAGCTTCTTCTTCTGCCCGTTGTTTTTCCTTAACACCCGCATCCGAGCTTTCAATCGCATCTTTAAATGAAATACCTTTTTCTTGGCTGGCAAAAGGAAATAAACGGAATTCAATATTTCTACCGGCTAAAGGCTGAGTAATATCAAATCCGTTAGCATTCTCTCTTACCATTACGCCCCAAATGTCATTTTTAACGGGACTATTAAGATCCAAAGCAATGACAATAGGCCATTCCAAGCCTTTTGCACCATGATGCGTTAATAATTTAACCGCGTTTGAATGCGCACTCTCCGCTTGGCCATCGTTTTTATCTTTTTGTAATTGATCAAACCAAAACAATAAACCAACAGCTGTTGCTGCTAGACCTTGATTTTTGCACTGTTGCTCATACTCTTCTGCAAAAGCTACCAATTGCTCAACATTTAATAAACGTTGCTTCGCTGCATTTGCATTATCATCCCATCTTAAAATAGCCTGATTAATATCCGCAGATAAAACAGCCTGACGCATTAACTCAACAGGAGTTAAATATTGCAAACGCTCTCTTTGATTAATTAAAGTCTTTAATATTGGGATATCGCCACCCCAGACCGCATCTTTCTCTTGCTTTGCCAAAAACTCAAAACGCCCTTGTAACCACTCTTCTGGGGATTGTCCTTGAGTTAAACAAATAAGTTCTGCAATTGCCAAATCATCTTTACGATCTACTAAAAAACGTATAGCGGCCAATACCAAGGCGGCCTCTGGCGTTGACAACAATCCTTTTTGGCTACGACTCATTGGAATATTAAAGCCAGCAAAAGCTTTAGCAATATCGTCCAAATGGTCATTGGTTCTACTTAATACCACGACATCCCCATAATGAGCCGCGCGCAGTTCACCGCTTGTTTTATCAATAATTTGGTAACCCGAGGTAATTAAATCCTTTACGCCTTTTGCCAAAGCTAAGGCACGCAGCCCGGCATTTTTACCTATTAATTGCCAATGCTGAACAGCTGGTTCTGTATGCGTTTTAACATTAGGTCTTGGTTCTAAGGCTACGCGTTCTTTAGGTAAAAGATGAGCAAAGGTGGGTACAAACACCGAATTTACATAAGACACTAACTCAGGTCTTGAGCGCCAAGATGTATTAAGTACCTCTGTTTTAATACCGTTATTTTCTAAATGTTCTAGTACAGATTTCATCAATTCAGGATCAGAACCTCTAAAGCCATAAATAGCCTGCTTAACATCCCCTACCCACACGACTTTTTTAGCTAATTTAGCTAAGCGTAAAAATAATGCCAATTGTAAAGGACTGGTATCTTGAAACTCATCAACCATCAGTAAATCAATTTCATCTTTTAAAACAGCCTGCACAGAAGCATTTTCGAGTAATTGATACAATAAATGCTCTTGATCCGTAAAATCGATTAACCCGCGTACTTTCTTTTCATCTTGATACTGTTGTAACGCAGTCACTGCGACATCAAAAATTAACTCGTAGTAACGAGTAATATCAGCATGTAATTTTGGATGTGCTTCAACACTTGCTGCAACTAATCGAACTGCATCAGATGCCGGCAAACACGTTTTTGTTGGCTTTTCTTTAGATAGTTTTACCCAAACTGACCAAGATAAATTACTTTTAGTTAAAGATGCCCTTTCACTTTTAATTAACTCTAAATAGTCCTTAGTTCCTTTAGTATTATCCTTGTCCTCATTAATTGCCTGCTCAATAAACACAATTGCAGAATTCAAAGCCTGCTCAAGTTCTGCATCTAAATCTTTATCTGATGCTTTAGGTAAATGGGTTAAAAGTTCTGCAAGACTGTTTTGACCATCGGTTTTAAGTTGCTCTACAGTTAAATCATTAGCGCGACTGGCAACTACCACTCTTCTGACCACATCATTCCAATCATGTGCGCCCTTGCCGTCCCCAAAAAGAACAGCTAGCGCATTTAATTCTTGCACGGTTTCTGTAGTTGAAACGGCTTCAAATGCACGATTAAACAATTGCGTTGCCTCAACCTCTTCTATCACCTTAAGATTAGGTGATAAGCCAGCTTCAAATGCAAAACGATTTAACAATTGCCCACAAACACTATTTACTGTGCCTAGTAAAGCCAACTCCATTTGATTCGCAATATAGCTATATCCACGCTCATTTAACCGCTGTCTTACGCGCTCACGTAATTCATTCGCGGCCAAATTAGTAAAGGTTGTACCAATAATACCTGCTGGTTTCGCAGCATCAACACCTGTTAAAATTTGCTCTAACTCATTCGCTAAACGAAACGTTTTACCACTGCCAGCACCAGCACTTATAAAAGTAATATTTTCCATTATTGATCTCCTCCGAAACCCATAAGCACTTTAAAATCATTAAAACCATCGTTCGTTTCTGGGATCACCAAGGCATCCTCACCAGGATATGAATCTTCAGTTGGCTCTGTACCTGTCACAGTTAACTCAACACGCCCTTGCTTAAATTGCGCCATACGCCACTTATAGGTATTACGCATTTTTTCCCAGATTACCCTATAACTTTCTGCTTCTAAATCACCACTCGTTGCCACCCAAGCATCAGGGAAATAATGTGTGTTTTGCGCCAATAAAACGCCCTGATCAATTACAAAATAGGCCACTGATGACCAACTTTTAGACTCACTTAACTTATGGCGCATAAAGGCATAAGTCACTAACTGCAGATGTTTATTCTCTTTTAGACTTTCTCTACGATATTTTGTACCGCCCCACTTAATATCAATAACCGCCTCTACACCTTCAGCATTTAAAACAGTCATATCAATGGAACCACCGATTTTACCGCCCCAAAAATCAGTTTCTTGCTTAAGCTCCATTTGAATATCAGTCACGTTAGCGACACGCAATTGTTTAATTAAAGCATGCAAAGAATTTCTAGATGTCGCTATAAATTTCTCTTTATCAGCCATGCGCCCGCGTTGTAATAACACCGCACCCTCTTCTGTTAATAACTTTTCTATATGCTCATTAAACCAAGCATTAACAGGTGCTTCATCAAACTGAGGCTTTTTTACATCGCCGGTATGCGCTTTAAAGAATTGCTCATAGAGTCGATGAACTAAATTACCTTTTAAGGTATTTCCATCCGTTAAAGACTGTAAAGTACCCGCTTTTAATGCGGCTTTGTATTTTAAAACCCACTGATAAGGGCTATAAAACAAGTTTTCTAAACTAGAATAGGACTCTTCATCACGTGGTGTTAAATAATCCCCAGAGCCTAAATGCCACCAACGTGTTAATGGTGCTAGGGGTTGGGCAATAACAGGACTGGTCACTAACTTAGCTAATACATTCAACTCCGCGCCTTCTAAAACAGCGTTTTCTAAATCAATTTCTTGCCAATTTTTTAAGCAACTCGACAACTGATCCCATAATGGGTGATGCACTTGATCAGTCTCATGCACGACCAAAACCAAGCGCTCTCGCGCTGCTAAAATGGGTTTTAAAGACTGAGCGGCGCTTAATTGCAACGCTTTATCTAAATCAGCTAGTAAAATACCCTGCGCTATTAATTGCTGACGCTCAAGTCCTGACCATGGATAATTAATAGGGCCTGATTCAGCCTTTAAATCCCACCAGATCACAGAATCAGTCGGCTCATAAAAACTAGCCGCTTGCTGAGTCCCCAATAACCAAGGCGTTTGATCTGGAATAGACTCTGCAAATCTATCCACAATGCTGGTGCCAGTACCGGTTAACTGTGCAAGTAAATAACTTAATTGCTCTTGCTTAATCACGCTATCGCCAGCGTCTAATAAGGCACTTAAGGCAGCATCCAATTCTTTAGTTTGGCCCAAAGCCACCGCATATAAAGTCGTTTGAGCAGGATCATGACTCACTACATTTTGTTGCTGAGCCAACCACTGTTTAACTCTTAGAATACGCTTTCTTGCTACCGAAATGGGTAAGCCGTGCTCTGGCAAATAACGCTCTGGTGAAAACCAATACTTTAAATTTGCGCGTAATTTATTAAAGCGTTTTTGATTAAAATCCTCACGTGCTTGTTCATTAGCCAAAATGGCTGCTAATTTAGCATCCCATTCCGCACTACCCAGCCCAGGTTTAGATGCTACAACCTTAGCTAATTGGAATCGAACCCTTGCAGAAATAACACCCATAGGATGCGTTAAAAATTGCAAAAGTGCCTGCACATTTAAAGGCGCCCAAAGTAACTCTAAACTGATTGGTAATACTTGTAAGACCGGACGCAAAGCTGACAAATGCTCAAAGCCTAAACGAGGTAAACCCACTGTATCTAAGGCATCATCCAATTGCATCCCTTCATCAGAGGTCAAAACAACGATTGAATTACCCTTAAACTGCGGTGCTGCTTTAGCTAAACTTTGGCTCACTACTTGCGCAGATAACGCTTTTGACTTTGCCTTTAACACCACAAAACTATTATCGTTACCCGATAACGCCGCTTTAATAATAGAACCGTCAGCATCCTTGGGTAAGTTTTGGGCCTGTAATTGTTTTAAAGTGTTTTGCACGACACTTAAATCATTAGCATGCACACAACCTGTTAACTCAACAACCTGCGTTGTCAGTTTAAACTTTTGTAAAATGGCTTGCCACAGTGGTGAAAAGTTATCAAAAACATCTAACAGCAAAACTTCTTCTACTTGTGTTTTTTGTGTTTCTAAAACAGCTAAAACGTGTTGCAATCTTTGACCATAACTTAAGCTCACCTTATTTATAGCTGATTGCTCTACGACGGCTAAATCTTGTAAACGTACTGACACAGATTCAGTAAACTGGCCTTTCCATCCCGCCTCATACCAGGTATCACGCCAAGCTAATAGTGTTTTAGCCACATTAAACGGATCAACGGTAAAAGAAGCACTATAAAAACGCTGGCCATTATCAGACTCCTTTAAACAACTCATGTACTGAATAATGCGAGCCGTAGGCGATTCTGGTACCGACGGAATACCACATTGTGTTTCTAGAATAGTTAAAAAGCCCAAAGGACCTACAGATTTATCACCCATTGAGGACAGTGTTGCCGTTGTTTTTTTACTATCTAAACCTAAGCCAAGCGTAATCTTCATTTAAGTTATCCGTTGTAGTGTTTAAAATTTATAGAGGTAAGCGTTTATTCAGGTTAAAGTTTAACAAAGCAAAACGACAAAACAGGTCGTTTAAACATTATTATTTTCCCTGTACTTATAAGTAGATTTTTAATTTGTATCGATTATGTACAATTAAAACTTTTTGACCGTTATAGTATTCGTGCTCTGAATATAGTGGGAGTTTCTATTTGAAATGGGACTTGTCCATTTAAAACCAGTAGATCCATATCGCCACTTATCAAAACCTCAGCTTTTCCTAAATAAGCTAAATCTATGAATTGTTGATCTTTAATATCGCGGCATTGCACTAGGTCATCAGGCAATTGAGCTTTATTTATACTAATAAAAATAACATAAGGTAAATATTGTTTAGCTATTGCTTCTATTTGTAAAATAGAAAGTTTAAATTTAGGATAATTAAGCACTCTTAAAAACTCAGCAACCGAGTCATTACTAGCTAAAACAGTTAATGCCTTATTTTGCCATAACTCAACTAAAAAACTTGAATGCCCACGGAAAAGCAATGCAGAAATTAAGGTGTTCGTATCAAAAACGACCCGCATTACTTTCTAGCCCATTCAATGGCCTCATTAATCATGCTTTCGGTAATGTCCTGTTGCTTTATAAAAGCCCTAATATCATCTAAGCTCTCACCATCATCTTCAGCAATAACTAATACCTCAACTTTTTTACCTATTGGCAAATTTAAAGGTTTACTTAATGTTAACTGCTGAAGATTGTCCACGGTGATAATCTCTTTATAAGCATACATAATTTTTCCTTGAAACATAAGACTATAAAAATACCAGTATATTTTAAAACCGACAATATACGTAAACAATTGTGGTATTTCACCTTTACACCGGTAAAACCATCAAATTATCTTGTACTTTAAGACGGAGATTATTCTTATGAACCACCTCAGCCCAATTACGATACTCTGAAGGAGGATCATAGGTATTATTAAAAGAATCATACTGTCCCTCAATACCGGTAAGTACTGTCATTGAATTAGTGGCTGCGGCCTTAACGCCATCATCTGTACACCGATGACCGGTATAAAAATCATTACCTGGCCACGACACATGATCCCAAGCCACAATACTAAATAACACACAGTCATTAAAATCATCCCCTGCCTCAGCGTAAGCAGTCGGAAGACAAAGTTGTGGCTTATCTTGATTACCTTGCTTTAAAGGTCTAACCAAAAACACCACCTTATTAAATTGATACCTTTCATTTTGACACTCACTATACGTATCGTAATACACCGCCGTAACATGAGGTAACACAGCCGAGTGCTTATGAAGCAAAGCAATTAAAGCCTCTTTAAGATAGGCACACATTGAGCCCTGAAAAACGCCAGAAAACTGACCACAACCCAGACCTGGCAAAGTGACCAAAGCTTTTTTACCTTGACGATACGCTTCGTTATTTGCATATATCAACAAAGGTAACAAACGACGCTCGTACAATGCTTGATAAGCCGGTACATTAATTTGCTCATTAACAGTTACTTCAGCCCAATCAACGGGTTCATGACCCGTATCATTTCTTAACAACGCCCCTGGCGAAAAAAGCAATGTGCCTGATATAGGAACTGTATGCACCTGTGGATCAGAGTGTTTGCCGTCATCATAAATCTGAACAGGCACAGCAACACCTAAATCACCCAAAATGGATAACTCAGCGTGATTCCAATCTTCGCCCGTGCCATAAACAGACATTTCAGCAAATATATGGGGGGGTTTAGTCGCTACCAAATGCTCCAAAAACGCTTCGTTATTTAAACTGGCGACATTTACACCCTTAAGTTGTTGTTGAAAAAACATTCCTGAATGCTCAACTCCATCAGCCATTAACTGACCACGATAAGCATCTATTTTTTTGTAAGTATCTTGATGAATTAAAAAACAATAAGACATCGCTTGCGCCCCTTTAAGCTGTTAAAAAATTGTCCAAAAATCAGATGATAATTCAGCCTGACTTTTTTGTAATACCGCAATCTCTTTTTGAATTTTTGCTTCTTCTTCCAAAATTTCAATTGCCCTTACTGCTTCTTCATTAGTGGGTAAGGGAAGCAACAATTTCTCTAATTCCTTTAATTGAATAAAAGGTATTGCAGATCCCTGAGAACTAATACGGCTGATACATTCTTTACCAAATTGAGAACGCAATAACATAAATAATACTTTAGCCTGAATTTTGCGCTCATCATGCAATCTAATCACCACACTCGATCGACCTGGCAGCCAATATTGCTTAGGGGCGTCTTCTGGGATAATTCCAATTTTACCTACACTACCCTTAATTATAAGAATGATATCGTTAGGCCTAAGATATAATTTATTGAAATTTTTATTCTTATTTATATCAATAACAGCAAACTTGCTTGCGCTCTGAATATAACCAAAATCAGGTAAATCAGTAGCACCTACTTCGGCCGCTCTGATCCCTTCATCATTCTGATCACCATCAAGATAAATAAATGCCCTAGCACCAATTAAATCAGCAAAAGCATGTAATGGAAATAATTCCTTACCCGCCAGTGCTTTTGAAAACTTATCTTCTTCTTGATTTACAAAATAACGGGCACCGTTAAGCAACGACCCTTCATTCAGAATGACATCAGTCGAAACATTAATAACATTTTCATCTTCATATTCTGCGTAAACCACATCACATAATTGTTCTATATTACATAATTGGCTAGTTCTAGAAAGACTAGTCACATAAGTTGAAACATCAACCTTTACAAAACGAACAACCGGTGATTTTTTTTCGGTATTTAAAATCACAATAGAAAATGGAATAGCCGTTGTTTCCAGCAGTCCATTTGGCATGCTAATAACCGCCTCGACCATCTGATTTTTTACCAAATACTCTCTTAACTCTCTATCGGCACCCGTAAATAAAAATCCCTGCGGCACCGTAATAATGATGCGACCTTGAACCTGCATTATTAAATGCGATATCGCTTTTCCTTGAGTGGATTTTGAATTATGGGTAAAACGATTAAATACATCATATTCAAGCGCCACTTTATCTTGCAACAAAGGCCCCCTGAAGATTAAATGCGCTATCGCTAATGGTACTTTTTGTAATTTTCCTTTTTTTACATCAACCAAACCTGGACTAACAAAAATATCATTAGATAACACCTTTATCTTTGTGTCGCTGATAAAGCTGGCTATCAAATTAGGATAATCAGTATTAGAATCCGACTCTATAATAGGTTTGCCATTATTAACGAGAACTCTACCCGTAAATTGCCCAGTATTTTCCCAAGGCAAATACACTTTTTTATCAGCCATATTACCAGCCAATAAAATCATTAAATCAACTACTTCAGTCGCTAAAGCACCTTGATGATTCCCCAAAAGACTTGCATCTGTCGGGTTATATTTCTCTAAAAGCCCATTTGCCCCCATCATAGTCACTTGTTCTTTTAGGCTAATTAAGGTTTTAAAATTAACTTTACTGATAATTAAACTAATTTCCTCATTGAAAGACTCATCTTCAGTAAGATTAAAAATCTCAGCAAAAACATTCCTTAAATCATTCGATTCAACAATCTGATAATTATTTATCTTAATGTTTTCTGGTAAGCCTAAGTGTTGTCGATTGGAAATTTTCCACCATGCTAAAAACATTAAACAAACAATGACTCGCTCTTTACGATCCATTTTTTCAAATCGCATCGCATCTAATAAAGCATTCATTAATGTTTCATTACTATCGTTATTCATATAGGTAATCGGATTTATTAGTCATTATATGTACTTATCAACGCATCATCTTTTACAACGACAATAACGCCACTTTTATCTAACATTTTTTACACAGGCAATACAATTCATATTACCTGTGCGTCTTAAATTTGGATCACATAACTAAGCAACTTTTTTATAATTACTCTCGTTAGATGAAACCCTACCTGCACTTGTAACTTTACTCTTCCACTGAGATTTAAGTTTTAATTGAGCAATATTTTCAGGAAGACTGTTATCTAAATACCAATAAACCTGCCTTTCTGAGCGTTCTGAATAAATGCCCATAAAAATGGACTCCAAACAATTAAGGTCACGCTGAATTGTTTTGACGCCCACATAAATTCTTAATTGCTCCAACTCATGTTTGAGTTTAAGAACTGTCTGCGGCCGAGACCCTAAAACTTGTAGAAGATAATACCATCTAATGGTCTGCATACTTTCACCCCCCCGAATAGTTAAAAAAACAACTTCAACACCGACTTCTTAGCACCGAAAAAAACATCATACTCAGCCAGTGATGATATTCTATCAAACTATAAAATTAGTTTCAATATAAATTTCTTATTCAGATAATAAAATTAATTATATTTTTATTAAAAGCTGTAACTAATAATAAATAACAAGGATCCAAGTGTCAATTTAAGCAGGGAAATAATACCAACTAGGTAAGGTTAATAGATATCAGCCGAATAAAGCGCTAAACTTAGTTTAAGAGGTGGTTATGTATCAAATCAATATTCATCACGCTAAAACACACTTATCAAAATTAGTGGAAGAAGTAGCTCTGGGTGAAGAAATAATTATTGCTAAAGCAGGAAAACCCATCGCAAAACTAGTACCAATTGATAAACCGAAACCAAATGTTCGCGTGCAGGGTAGCATGAAAGA
>CAIXDX010000175.1 GCA_903918335.1 uncultured Methylococcaceae bacterium
TAAAACAGTTATTTAAAAAATAATAGAAAGGATTAAGAATACAAATTAAAACATGAGAAATAAAACGGAATTTAGCTAGCATTGTGGATATAACGAGACTTTAATACCCTATTACACAATAAAAAAAGTGTGTCACATCACACGATAATCTGGGATATGACACACTTATTTAGGTTGTGCATCCAAAATATATCGCATTGCACGAGTATTCTGGATAAGAGGCAGTTGTATATTAGCTGTTTAATTTTTAGAAGTTGTTAGGCTGACCTAATTTTACGAAGGGTTGAAGATTTGCAGCTGTGAAGTAAGTATCGAAATCAACTCCACTGGGCTCAACAGTAACCTGTCTTGGTTGTCCACCAGGGCATGCTGTATAAACTGGGTTTGCAGTAACACCATCAGCTAAAAATTGTTTAGCTGCATTAGGATTGTTAACAGTAATACCTGCAGACCATAAAGCTAAACCTTCGGTTAGGATAGCTGAGTCAGCAAAATTTTGGCTGCCACCATAAATATCAGAAAACCACCAGTCAGCACGGTTATGATCACCGTTGCCTGCAGCTAAAGTAACGAATTTAGGCGATGTCGCAGTAACATTAGCTTGAATGCCACCAGCAACAGCTGTATTAGGAATAGCGCGACCTAAGAAATCTTTAGGTGCTGTATAAGGCCCTGTGGCGTCATTAACTTGATTTTTTTGAACGTCACAAAAATTTATGACAGCTACACGTACTTTAACAGATGAAATACATTGATTAATAATAGCTGGATGCGTAATTTTAAATGGCGTAATGGTGTTTTGTTTAGGCTCCATGGCGCCGTCTTTCCAGACTAATGCATGAATATTACCTAAACCATCTACTATACTATTACTAGTTGGAAATGCAGAAGATGCACTCGCGTAATCTTTAACACCCAAGTTATATACATTTGCGCCAACAATCGTAGTTGGATCTGCGATAACAGTACCATTAGTAGTGCTTGGAGTTGCGCTTACCTCTCTCCACACTGCAGTAGAGCCGTATGGAAATAAAGCAGCTTGGCCAATAACCGGATACTGCTGTCCGCCAGCAACATAATCTGCACAACCATGCGTGATTGTAAAACCATTATAACTTGCAGTACCTGCAGTCGCTAGGTCTCTAACACCTGTATGCGCAACTGCTTGGCCCGCCGCTAATAAACCGATCACTGAGCATAACGCTAAGCCTTTAATTTTTGAATCAATCATTTAAGTCCTCCTGTGGACGAGTAGATACTTTATTTAAAACGTAATATTTATCTTGTATGTAAAAAACATACCGACATAATAACTAAAGCACTACCCGTGCCAACTATACAAAAATCTACATAAAATTTTAAATATTGACAAAAAGCGACAGCACACTGCCACTAAGAAAACCCAATTTAGCTAAATATAAAATCATATATGTCATATAGTTATAAATTTTCTCAAAAAAAATTTTACGCATTTCAATGAAATTCATCTTGATTCTGAATTTTAATAAATCTACTTTAAAAAATAAAATCGAGGATAAATAGCCATCCAAATCGGACATAATAAACAATCGAAAACAAGTGAAATAACACACAACTAAGCCATATAACACGCTCATATCCTCTTAATCCCCGTTTAGACGACTCAAACCCTTTAAATACCTACATTCAAACACTGGCATATTACTTGCTTTATTACTAATAACTCGCTTCATTCTCTATGTTTCCAAAAGACAACATACCTATGAAGAAGTAGTCATTTAAAAAGTCAACTTATTCGAGCCTATATAAAAAAAGAATAATTGATAGCAACCAACACAATTTACTTAAACACATTAGGAGTTAAAGAATTATGGCAAATGTCACAAACACCGCGTCTAACTTGGCAAATGGGGTAGGCTGGAAGGCTGGAGATAAACTAACTATTAACAACGGTGGCGGCAATAATAATGCAACTATTGCCCAATTAAATTTAATCCGCTTAGGTACTCATACAACAGGTGCTCCTGGGTCATTAGCAGCCGCAACAGTAACTGACTTATCAGTAAACGCCAATGATCTTAATTTAATTGACGCCATTACCACTGGCAAGGTGGTTGCCTCTGCAGCAAAAACAATCACAGGTACTGCTACACAAGTAGTTACAGCTATGACTGCCACTGGCATTACACTAGCTACCAATGTGGGTGTTACTTTATCAGCGGGCACCGTTACTGCAACTGATTTAAAAACCATTGACGCTAAAACAACAGGCACTGTTGTAGCGACTGCTATAACTGGCATCACTGGCTCAGCAACTGACATTGCAACCGTTTTAAACTCTGCTGGTATTACAAAATCAGCAAACATTGCACTTACCGTTTCTACTGGCGTAGCGGCGGCGACCGATTTAAGTAGCATCGATGCAAAAACAACGACTGTTATTAATGCAACTGCTGTAACTAGTATTACGGGAACAGCGGCACAAGTAAAAGCGCTTTATACCTCAATCGGTATCAATATTTCACCGAGCGTTAATATAAGCTTGTCAGGCGCTGTTTCAGTAGCTGATTTAAATAATATTCATACACACACTACTGGTGTTATTACTGCAACAGTACTAGAACACACCGTGAATGCCCTATCAACATTAACAGGTGTTGGTAATGCTTATGCTATTACAGTAAGTGACACAACTGTTAATGCAGCAAGCTTAAATGCTATAGATGCAAAAACCACAGTTCAAGTTATTGCTACTGCAGTCAAAACGCTAACCGGTTTAGCAGCAGACATTGCAACTGCCCTAAGCTCTAATGGCATAAGCCATATCGCAAATGTGGGAGTCAGTGTATCGGCTGGATCAGTTGTTGCAAGTGATTTAATGACTATTGATAAAAATACATCTGCCGTTGTTAATGCGACAGCTGTCACTTCAATCACTGGTACTGCAGCTGATATTGCCAATGCAATTAGTTCAAACGGTATTAACCATCGGGCTAATATTGGCGTTACGATTGATGCCGGATCCGTCAATGCCCGTGATTTATTAACGATTGAAAACAAAACTACGGCTAACATTGATGCCACTGCTGTCACAGCAATTTCAGGATCAGCGAATAATATTGAAAATGCCATCGCTAATGTAAAAATCACTCTTACAGATGGCTATGAAATCATTGTTACAGGTAAAGCGACTGTTGCTGACATCAACCTACTCTCTGCTTATGACTCTGGGGTTATTACAGCGGTTGTTAAAAATGGAGATATTGCAACATTATTAACAATTACTCCAAACCCTAACGCTATCAGTCCTAATAATCTGACTTTTAATATTACTGATAGCTCAGCTAATGCAGCAGATCTTTTAAACTTGTCCTATTTAACTACGGTTATTATTAATGCCACACAAATATCTACTTTTACAGGCTTAGGAAGTGATATTGCCAGCATATTCAGCTCAGGTCTTGTTAACTTTTCTGTCAATGCTAATGTAATAATTGATGCGAGTTCTGCAAATGCCGCAGATCTAATTACCATTCAATCCTACATAGGAACTGTTATTGATGCTTCTCAGGTTACCGAATTAACGGGTACTTTAGTTGATATTGAAACTGCGATTGCTTCAACAAGTATCAGTTTTACGGCCGATCCAACTGTCTTACCAACTTATGCTATTACGTTTGCAGATACGGATTTTGCCTCAGTAACAGATCTAAATTTATTTAGTGCAGCGACTTCGGGCGTCATTACTGCTCACGTCAGTGATACGGATATAGCCACTTTACTTACTTTTACGCCGGCTGATCCTAACGTTGCTAATAATTTATATTTTACGGTTACTAACGACAGTGTATCTGCGGCTGATTTGCTAACGCTGATGAGTGAAACTACGGTTAATATTGATGCTACTGCGGTGTCTACTTTCACGGGTTCTGCAGCGGACATTGCCAGCGTACTTGGTTCAGGCCTTGTAGACTATATTATATTCTTGAACGTATCTATTGATGCTGGCTCAGCAAGTGCTGCTGATTTAAACACTATTCAATCTTACTTAGGAATTGGCATTGTTGACGCTTCTCAAGTAACAGAACTCACAGGTACTTTAGTTGATATTGAAACTGCGATTGCTTCAACAAGTATCAGTTTTACGGCTGATCCAACTGTCTTACCAACTTATGCTATTACGCTTGTAGATACGGATTTTGCCTCAGTAACAGATCTAAATTTATTTAGTGCAGCCACCTCTGGTGTTATCACTGCTCATGTCAGCAATTACGATATGGCTAGCTTACTAAGCTTTGTACCTGCAAATCCTGCTACCCCAAATAACTTATATTTTACCGTTACTGACGACAGCGTATCTGCGGCTAATTTATTAACACTCATGAGTGAAACTACGGTTAATATTGATGCAACTGCGGTATCTACTTTCACGGGTTCTGCAGCGGACATTGCCCACGTAGTCAGTTCAGGTACTGTAGACTACATTGTGTTCTTAAGTGCAACAGTGGATGCCGGCATAGCAAATGCCACTGATCTTAGCGTGATTGATAGCAATCTATTTCTAGGCAACGTAGATGCAACTGCTGTTACTGAAATTAATGGATCTTTAGCAGATATTTTAACTGACGTGAGTTCCGGTGGAATTACCTTCTCAAGCACTTATAATGTCAATGTAACTGACACAGGAAATTTAGGCACACTTGACAGTTCTATTGCTACGACAGGTGAGTTGATTTTAGGTGCTTCTTCTGATGCGTCTATAACGCTAGATTTAGGAGCTTCTAATTTTTCTACTATTGTGCTTGATGGCGCAGGTATAGATACTATTACGGCATCGGCAACTGTACTAGAGACATTCGTACTGGGTGCTGGCCAACAAGGTGGCACTGCAATCAATGGTTTGATTGTAGGTGATGCTATTAATATTGATGGGGCAAGTGCAATCACAGACTTAACAGGAGTTAACCTAGGAACTGCTGGAAGTGTTGTTAGTGCTGGTGAATGGGCATTTGATACTAGCAATCAAACGCTAACATACTTCAATAGTGTAGCAGGCCATGCTGAAACGATAACTTTGACAGGTGTTAATAATGTTACATTGGCGAGCGGGGATATATTCCAAATCGCCTAATAACCATAGCCTTTTAAATGATGAAACGGTATTAGCTAAGCAATTTGTTTGGCTAATACCTTAGAAATTAATAAATCATACAACCTACCCTGTTTGATTAGAGTAGGTTGTGGTTACATTAATCTTTACTAAAATAGATATCACCGTAATAAGCAATCACCTGCCCCTTTGAATCGTCACTGTCTGACATCACCGCCACGCCATCTATATAACGAATATCTTCACCAAAATGTTGTTTTAAATCTTCTAGGATATTACGCTTTTCAGAATACCAAGTACCTGTTTTATGTGAAGAGTCTTTGACTGATATCATGGTCATGCTTCCGTTAGCGCCACCAAAAGCGTAGGCATTGGGCCAAACCTTACCCACAGGTGATGAACTAGACCATACATAATTTAACGCTTTGTTTTGCCAAAAGGCAGCTCCACCGCTCACTAGGACATAAACTCTCGCCGCATAGTCGTCCCCCGAGGTTTCTTGTTCATTAAGAGGGCCTAGTTTATTTTGTATATGCCAACTCCAATGCATGACAGGCGTTTTATGCAAATCAATTCGCTGTTCATTAAATAAACCAGAAGCTCCATTCATGCTATGGGCTTTTAACACTTTAACCCCATCAATATCGACGAGTTCATAAGTTGTTTTACCTTTGAAATCTTTGACTTCCCAATTTTCCATTACACCTGATGAAAATGATCCAACAATTAATCTATCCTCTTTAGGTTCAGTAGCTAAAACAGTCGTGCTAAAAATAAAGGGTAGTATCAGGGCTGAATACCGCTTAATTATGCGCATTAAAATAGAATCTCCATGTATAAACGATCGGGGGTGTATTAATTAATCTGCCAAGTGTACTCAATCAATTATAAAATAATACTAAGAATTCATTTCACTTAACGATAAATTAAATTACCGTATGTCTGATAATCGTCCCTTTGGCCCTGTTATGCTTGATGTCGAGGGTTTAACTTTAGCACCTCACGAACATGAATTAATTGACCATCCTAATACTGGGGCGGTTATTTTATTTTCTCGTAACTATGACAACCCAGAGCAATTATCTCAGTTGATTCGAGATATTAGAAAAGCAAGACAAGGAGACATTTTAATCGCTGTCGATCAAGAAGGTGGCCGAGTACAACGTTTTAGATTTGGATTTACCCGTTTGCCCCCCGCATCTTACTATGCGAAAAACCCATCACTTGCTGAAGCTGCCGGCTGGCTAATGGCGACTGAATTATTAGCCATTGGAGTTGATTTTAGTTTTGCACCCGTTTTAGATATTGATTGTGGTGTAAGCCAGATTATTGGTGATCGATCTTTTTCTACAGAGACCGAACTAGCAACACAATTAGCAAGTGACTTTAGAAATGGCATGCACACTGCGGGCATGGCAGCCACAGGTAAACACTTTCCTGGGCATGGCGCTGTATCTCTCGATTCACATTTAACCTTACCCATCGATGAGCGTGATCTTGATACTCTACGCAACAAAGACTTTATACCTTTTAAGCAGTTGATTGCTGAAGGCTTAGAGGGCATTATGCCTGCACATGTGTTATATCCAAATATTGATGCACAGCAAGCAGGCTTTTCTGCTTTTTGGATTAAACAAATATTACGTGAAGAATTAAACTTTACCGGCACCGTGTTTAGTGATGATTTAAGTATGGCCGGCGCAGCAACAGCGGGGGGATTTGCTGAACGTGCTATACGAGCACAATCAGCAGGTTGTGATATGTTATTAGTGTGTAACAACCCCAATGCTGCCACAGAAGTTTTATACGCATTACCCGTTACTCAAGACCCTTTAAGAGAACAAAGATTAAGACGTATGATGGGCAAACCTAAAGATGTCTTAAATTATCGAACATCACTTAAATGGCAACAAACAGTCACTCAACTTAATCAACTGATAGAACAAAATGCTTAACGAAATTAGATCAATACAAGACACTGCTGATGAACTTTATAATGTAGATCAATTAGAGACTGCCTTGAATGCAATGGCTTCTAGTATTAATACTGACTTGGCTGATACCAATTTATTAGTGCTATGCGTATTAAATGGCGGCATTATTACAGCCGGAAAACTGCTTACGCGTTTAACATTTCCATTAACATTGGACTCTATCAACGCAAGTCGTTATCAAAATAAAACGTCTGGAGGCAGCATAGAATGGTTGCTTGAACCTAAAACACCATTATCAGGTAGAACAATTCTTTTAATCGATGATATTCTAGACGAAGGTATTACGTTAGCGGCTATTAAAGATTATTGTATTAAAAAGGGAGCCGAATCCGTTTACTCTGCTGTGTTACTCGACAAGAGTATTGGCAAAGCAAAACCAATCACTGCTGATTACGTTGGATTACCAGTAGAAAATCGTTACCTATTCGGTTATGGCTTAGACTATAAAGGTTATTTACGTAACGCTCCTGGCATCTACGCTTGTAAAAATCTATAAATAAAAATAATAAGGACAACACATGACTAAACTTGCAATTATTGGTGGCACTGGCTTAACTCAACTCAGTGATCTTGAGGTAATTAAACGTGAGAAACTAGACACGCCTTATGGTGCACCCTCTGCAGATTTTGTTACGGGTGAACTCAGTGGAAAAGAAGTTATCTTCTTAGCAAGACATGGTAATCCACATACCATTGCACCGCACAAAATTAATTATCGCGCGAATATCTGGGGGCTTAAGCAATTAGGCGTTAAAAATATCATTGCTGTAGCAGCGGTAGGCGGTATTACTAATCAAATGCCCCCTGCACACATTGCCATTCCTGACCAAATCATTGATTACAGTTACGACCGTAAACATACTTTTTTCGATGATGAAAAACACCCTTTAACCCATATTGATTTTAGTTATCCATACAATCAAACTTTAAGAGTAGGATTAATTACTGCCGCGGCTTCTGTTAATATCAAGGTAAGCCCCATTGGTACCTATGGTTGTACACAAGGTCCTCGCTTAGAAACAGCAGCAGAAATTAAACGTATGGAACGTGATGGTTGTGATCTTGTCGGTATGACAGGTATGCCAGAAGCCGCTTTGGCCAAGGAACTGGGCATTGATTATGCCGCTATATCGGTTATTGCCAACTGGGGTGCAGGTAAAAGCGCAGGTGAAATATCTATGGCTGAAATCGAAGAAAATCTCCATATTGGTATGGCCAATGTAGCTAAGATATTAAAAGCCTTTATTAAAGCAAACTAGACAAACGCATTTTATTGCCATCTGTCAGATACTTGTCATGATAATTCCACACTTTTATAGTAGTATTGCTTATGTTTTATAAGAATCAGACCCAGGTAATAAAATGCAGAAGTTTATCCAAGATCTTATAACGATAAATCGCTATCAAGCGACCGATTTATTAGCCGTTCTTAGAGCTGTTCAAACTCAATATCACTATATTCCTAAAGCGGCTATCGAACAAATAGCCACGTTAATGGCAATCCCTCGCACTCAAGTCATCGGTGTTATAGAGTTTTATAGTTTCTTCCATTTAACGCCACGCGGTCAGTATGAATTATTAATCAGTGATTCGATCACTGATCATATGCTGGGCAAGCATGAAATGACTGCTTATATAGAAGAGGTGTTACAAGTCAAATTAGGTGAAGTGAGAACTGATGGACTGGTGAGTTTTGACAATACGTCTTGTACCGGTTTATGTGATCAAGGCCCTGCGGCCTTAATTAACGGTTATGCCCTACCCCATTTAACTCCCCCGAAAATCGATCAAATAGCTGACCTGATTAATCAAAAAAGACCTTTAGATGAATGGCCTCAAGAACTATTTGAGGTTAAGGACAATGTCTTAAAAACGGGGATATTGTTGGATCATTCACTTCAACCAGGTGAAGCATTACACAGTAGTTTCAAACGTGGTTTAAAAGAAACGCTTAAAGAGTTAGATATTTCTGGCTTAAGAGGTCGTGGGGGTGCCGGTTTTAAGACAGCCACTAAATGGCAGTTTTGTGCAGAAGAACAAGCGGCTGAACGAATTGTCGTATGTAATGCTGATGAAGGCGAACCGGGTACCTTTAAAGATCGCGTATTATTAAATTCACATGCACATCAAGTCTTTGAAGGCATGACCTTATGTGCCGCTATTATCGGAGCTCAACAAGGTTTCTTATATTTACGAGGTGAATATTTACATCTTTACGACAAATTGAATGCTATTTTAAACGAGCGTAGACAATTAAGCTTACTCGGTTCCAATATTATTGGATCAGACTTCAATTTTGATATTGAGATTTGTCTAGGTGCTGGTGCTTATATCTGTGGTGAAGAATCAGCCTTAATAGAATCATTAGAAGGCAAAATGGGCGTGCCACGTAATCGCCCACCTTACCCGGTGACGCACGGTTATTTAGGAAAACCAACTGTAGTCAATAATGTTGAAACCTATATGGCTACCGCAACAATTGCAGTTAATGGTGGTGAATGGTTTGCCGCTGTGGGCACAGAGAAGTCTAAAGGCACTAAGATTCTAAGCATTTGCGGAGACTGTGATAAACCGGGTATTTATGAAGTCGCTTTTGGTATAACAATTCAAAGCATTGTTGATGAGTGTGGTGCTCATGATGTTTTAGGTATTCAAATTGGCGGACCTTCAGGTACTTTTATTTCAAATACTGAGTTTGCAAGAAAGATTGCCTTTGAAGATCTTGCTACAGGCGGATCCTTCATCATCTTTAATAACACACGTAACATTTTAGATATCGTTAATAACTTTACGCACTTTTTTGCCCATGAGAGCTGTGGTTTCTGCACACCTTGTCGTGTTGGCACCTCATTATTAAAAAATCAACTGGATAAAATCGTTAATGGTCATGGTTCTGCGGGAGATGTAGTGGCTTTAGAAGAACTTTGCCAATTAGTAAAAACACAAAGTCACTGTGGCTTAGGACAAACTGCTGCTAATCCCATCTTAACAACTTTAGAGCGCTATCCTGAACTGTATCAAGCTCAACTAAAAAAGATCAGTTATGAGCCGGGGTTTGATTTAGATGCCGCCTTAGAAACCGCAAGACGGTTGGCAAATAGAGACGATGCCGCAGCGCATTTAACGCAAGTGGAGGAAGGATAATGGCTAAAACAATCACAATTGATGGCTTAAGCATTCCATTTGAAGACGGCCAAACTATTATGCAAGCCGCCAGTGATGCAGGCGTGTATATACCCCACTTATGTCATCACCCTGAGTTTACCCCACATGGCAGTTGTAAACTATGTACCGTTAAAGTAAATGGCCGAAATTGTTCTGCGTGTACTTTTCCGGCGATGGAAGGTCAAGAAGTCATCAATAACGCTAAAGATTTAAATGCTGATCGCCAAAAGATTACGCAAATGCTCTTTGTAGAAGGTAATCACTTTTGCCCCTCTTGTGAAAAGACCGGTAATTGCCAACTACAAGCGGTGGCCTATCATTTGAATATGTTGGATGATCATTTTCCACTCTTTTATCAACACCGTGAGCTGGATGCTTCACATACTGACATTTTAATTGATCATAATCGCTGTATCTTTTGCACCTTATGCGTAAGAGCCAGTCATGAACATGATGGGAAAGAAGTATTTGCTATAAGTGGTCGAGGTATCAATAAACACCTGATCGTTAATTCAGAAAGTGGCTTACTTAAAGACACTAATATGACTGCGAGTGATAAAGCCGCGCATATTTGCCCAACGGGCGCTATTTTAATTAAACACACCGCTTATCAAGTGCCGATTGGCGAACGAATATATGATCATCAGCAAATTGATCAAGTCAGCCTTAACTCGGAGCAAGTAGACCATGACAAATAAAATTAGAGTCGCTACGACTTCTTTAGCAGGCTGTTTTGGTTGTCATATGTCTTTTCTGGACATTGATGAACGTATCTTAGAACTAGCTGAAGTGGTGGTATTTGATCGCTCCCCAATTACTGATATTGAGCACTGTAGCATCGACTGCGATATTGGTTTAATTGAAGGAGGCGTTTGTAACTCTGAAAATGTACATACGCTAAGAGAATTTAGAAAAAGTTGTAAGATATTAGTTGCGGTAGGGGCTTGCGCCATTAATGGCGGCTTACCGGCTATGCGTAACTTTATTCCTTTAGAAGAATGTTTAAATGAAGCTTATATAAACGGCATGGGTGTTGAAAATGCTCAAATCCCCAGTGATCCAGAACTCCCGTTATTACTTGATAAAGTACGCCCCATCCATGAAGTGGTTAAAATCGATTATTTCTTACCCGGTTGCCCACCCTCTGCAGATGTATTCTGGAAGTTTTTAACAGACTTAATTGCTGGCCGAGAACCCTCGCTCCCTTACGAGTTAGTACATTATGATTGATAGTGCGCTAGTTAAACCCATTAGAGAAAACTTATGTACGAACATTTAGAAACTGCAGATAACAAAGAAAATCTTAAACGTGTAGTAGTCGAACCCGTTTCTCGGGTTGAGGGACATGGAAAAGTGACTTTACTTTTAGACGAAGATAATAAAGTTAAACAAGCTCGCCTACATATTGTTGAATTCAGAGGTTTTGAACGTTTTATTCAAGGGAGGCCCTATTGGGAACTGCCTGTTTTAGTACAACGCTTATGTGGCATTTGTCCTGTCAGCCATCACCTTGCTGCCGCAAAGGCGATTGATCAATTAGTCGGAATAGATCCTGCTAATCTCCCGGTCGCGGCTGATAAGTTACGTCGTTTATTACATTTTGGCCAAGTGTTGCAATCACATGCCCTACACTTTTTTCATCTATCCAGCCCTGATCTATTGTTCGGCTTCGAAAGTGAAATTAGTAAACGCTCAATCATTGCTGTTATAGAAGCGCACCCAGATTTAGCCGTCCAGGGCGTTATGCTCCGTAAATACGGCCAAGAAGTAATACGTATGGTGTCTGGTAAACGCGTTCATGGCACCGGTGCTATTCCTGGTGGAATGAATAAATCACTGACTAAAGATGAACGTGATTATTTATTAAAAGATATAGACCAAATTATTAACTGGTCAGTTGCCTCAGTGGCCTTAATCAAAAAAGTACATTGTGCTAACCTCCCCTATTACGACGACTTTGCAACCATACGCAGTAATTATCTTGGCTTAACTAAACCTGATGGGGCTTTAGAACTTTATCATGGTGGCATTCGCGCTAAGAATGCAGATGGCGATACCATTATTGATCATGTCGATTATTGCAAATATAACGATTACATCCATGAAGAAGTCCGTTCTTGGACTTACATGAAGTTTCCTTACCTCTTGTCAATCGGTCAAGAAAATGGCTGGTATCGGGTTGGACCTTTAGCGCGCGTTAATAATTGCGATTATATTGACACGCCTTTAGCTGAAATTGAACGCATTGAATTTAAATGCCATAGCAATGAAGCAATGGTCCATAGCACCTTAGCATTCCATTGGGCGCGATTAATTGAACTTTTACATTGTGCGGAAAGCATAAAGACCCTCCTCAATGATCCCGATGTTCTTAGCCAAGATCTAGTGGCGAAAGGTGAAAAGCGTTATGAAGGTGTCGGTGTTATTGAAGCACCCAGAGGCACGCTATTTCATCATTATCAAGTAGATGAAAATGACATCGTCACCAAAGCCAATTTAATCGTCTCAACAACCAGTAATAATATGGCCATGAACGAATCAGTTAGACAAGTTGCTGCTGAATATTTATCGGGACAAGAGCTAACTGAACCACTACTAAACAACCTAGAAGTCGCTATACGCGCTTATGATCCTTGTTTATCCTGTGCTACACATGCGATAGGAAAAATGCCTTTGCAATTAGAACTCATCAATGCAGAAGGACAATTGATTGATAAATTAGTTAAAGGTAGTGACGGACATATAGACCGAACTATAAATGCCTAAACCCATTCTGATATTTGGTTACGGTAATCTCAGCCGTGGCGATGATGCTTTAGGGCCTTTATTATTAGAGCATGTTGAGCAACATGGTGATTTAAGTCAGATTGAAATTTTGTGTGACTTTCAATTACAAATTGAACATGCTTTGGACCTACAAAACCGAGCGTTAGTATTATTTGTTGATGCATCAGTAGCTTGTGATCAAGCCTATAGTTTTACGAAACTAAGTGCTAATAAAGATAAAAGTTACACAACACACGCCATGAGTCCATCGGCTGTATTAGATGTTTATCTATCTATTAAACACCAAACACCTCCGCCTTGTTTTCTACTAAGCATAAAAGCAGAAAAACTAGAATTAGGCGAAGGCTTAAGTAGTGAAGCGGAACAAAATTTACAAGCCGCTTGTTTATTTACAGAGCAATTACTAAAAATGCCCAATCAGGCGTTTTGGTTAACTAAACTCTCGAGTTAATCATAGAATTTATCTTATAAAATCAATAGTCATTGGATATCGGTAATACTCACCATTACTTGAACGAATAGCCGCGACTAAACAAAACACCAAATTGAGTACGACTATCAGCCAAGGTAAAAAGAAGCCAATTAACACAATGACCAATACCCAACTAATAGCATAATAAACCAAGGTCGTTAATTGCCAATTAAGGGCATTACGCGCGTTTTCTTTAACCCAGCCTTCATTCTTAACTAAATAAACCACTAACGCCGGTGCAAATCCAAAGAAAATACCGCCCAAATGGGTTAATACGATAATGAGCTTATCTGTTTCTGAGTATCTATTAATATGTCTATTAATCATGATTAATAACTTCCGATGTAATCCATTTTACCGATATCAACACCGTTATGACGCAAAATGGCATAGGTACAGGTTAAATGGAAGTGAAAGTTAGGGATCACGAAGTCTAGTAAATAAGCTTGACCTAAAAAGTTAAATGAACGACTACCAAATTTGACCGTGATATCACGCCCTTCACTGCCATCAATTTGTTCTGCAGTCAGTGTTTGCAAAAAGGCTTTTGTTTTAGCAATCCGGGCATTTAACTCTGCAAATGTTGCCTCATTATCATCATAACTAGGAACATCAATCTCGGCTAAACGAGCACCACAGCCTTTTACCATGTCCGTAGCAATTTGAATTTGTTTACTGAGTGGAAACATATCCGGCGCCAAACGCGCATTTACAAAAATTGATTCATTAATATTTTTAGCTTCAGCATGCGCCTGTGCTTTATCAAGAATGACCAATAAATTATCTAACATACGAATAAAAGAAGGGATTGACGCTTGATACATAGTAATAGACATACAAGAAACTCCAGAGAACTGATAAATGGTGAATTTAGTTAAGATAGCTTATTATAAATCAGATTACACGCCACCTTCGGGTACATTATCCAAATAACCGACTTAATACCTATGAAACGAATATTTGCTAGCTTGTTTTTATTATTAATCACAGCCAACGCCTTTAGTGATGATTTTGAAGATGGACTAAATGCCGCCAAAAAAGAAGATTATAAAACGGCAATCCCATTACTTGAAAATGCGGCTAAACAACATAACTCTATGGCGCAGGTAATGCTAGGCTTAATGTATCAAAATGGCAAAGGCGTTAAGCAGAATCAAAAAACGGCCTTTAAAAATTTTCTAATGGCTGCAAAACTAAATGATTCTGATGGACAATTTAATGTCGCGCAAATGTATGAACATGGCAGAGGAATCAAAAAAGATGATACTGAAGCAGTTAAATGGTATCAGTTATCCGCTGAACAAGGTGTTACAGATGCACAAATACGCTTGGGCTTAATGTATCAATTTGGGCAAAATGGTATCACACAAGACTATAAATTAGCCCAGAAATGGTTTCGGCTCGCCGCACAACAAGGCGACCCAGATGCGCAATTACTGCTAGGTAAAACATATTCAGAAGGCGATGCTATCACTAAAGACTTGATACGAGCTTATGCTTGGACTTTACTGGCTATCAGTAATGGCAGCCAAGCTGCAGTAAAAGATCGTGAGACACTTGATAAGATACTTAACGATAAACAACGTGAAGAAGCTCAAACATTAAGCGCTCAATGCTCCACATCTGGCTTTAAAAACTGCTAATTAGAACGCTATTTTATCCTGACAATCTAAATTTTTAGCCACACAACCATACAACTTAATTGATTTTTGATAAATATGGGTAATGCAATCCACTTCTTTACCGCAAGCATATTTGTATTTAATTGATTCTCGCCAGATAGCTTGTGTCTTATTGGGGTTTATTGATTTAGCTTTTTTATAAATAGTCATATTTTCAACATCTAAAGCCGCTAACGTGGGTGTTGAACAAATGATTTTGTCTGTTTGTTTATCGGCTTTAGTGCAATCAAAACTAGGGCCTGTTACATTAACTTGGTTATTCTGTTGAATATTAATAATGGGTTTTTCGATAATGACCGGTGTAGGTTTTGGGGTTATTATCTCTTGCTGAGTTTCTGTTTGTGCGGGTTGATTAACATGTTGTTCTTCTTTGGAAGATACTCCTTGCATTGAAGGGTTTTCAATATCAGCAAACACCAGTTGGCTTAGTAAATTCTCCCAGGCATAACTATCGAATTGAACTTCAGAATCATCAGTATTTTTGCCCACAGTGACAACGTAGTTAATGGACTGGTTAAAGCTATTTTCTTTATTTTCGACGCCTAATTCTTTTACATAATTAACAAACAAAACCTGTTTACTCTGAGCACGATATTCATCCACTTGTTTAAGCAATGGCGGGGGCACGGATACTTTGATTTTGGCGGTGCATTGAGCCGTATTTTTAGCAGATTGTTGATTAAGGCTTATTACATTTTCAATATCAATATCAATTAAAGATAAAACATTACTAACTTTAGAATTTATTACAGCTGATGCATTAGGCGCTTTATCGTGTGATTTTTTTAAGATTAAATTGCTAACTTGTTCTATTAAAGATTTTTGAAATAAAGATTCTAAATTTGATGTCTTACAATACTCATCTTTTGTACTGCACGCTGTTAAACCAATAATCAAATTAACAAGTAGAGCTATTTTTTTAAGATTTAACATCAATCGGTAGTTTCATTATTTATATCGTGACTGCAATTCTTGCATAACACCGTTAACATAAGTATGGGCTGCCCCATGAGTTTGTATGCTTCGAGAATTAGCAAACATTAAAGCACTATGATCCCCATGTCCACCCGCAAGATCAGATTCAGTTTTTGCTATGGTAAACAAAAATGCGGGTAGATTGCCCCCATTTATTGGCTTATCAGCAATAGTAACTAATGGATCAGTCACCTTTGCCACAGGTGAAGAAGAGGCGTCCGCAGGGCTCGGTAAATCTACTGGCGTATCTAAACGCGGCTCAGCTAATGAAAATAATGAAGTTAAATTATTAGCATTGGCATCCCTGTTTGTCAGCGCAGCCAAACCTGTCAAAGCTTCAAGAGTAGCCGGTATTGACGAATGATCATAAACCCGATGATCAACCACATTTTTTGAAATATAAGGTGATATAACAATGGCAGGTACTCGCACGCCAAGTTGTTCAAAATTAAAATTATTCACAGAATATTCTGTAGAGTCGTCAGGTGCAACAGTAGTTGGTGGTATAACATGATCATAAAAACCGCCGTGTTCATCATAAGTGATAATTAGAACACTATTTTCCCATAAAGAGGATTTTCGGATAGTTTCATAGACTTCTTTAATTAAAGCTTCACCATTTCTAACATCATCTAAGGGATGCTGAGACTGGCCCTCTTGATATGAATTGTTAGTTATATGACCGTAGTTAGGCTCAATAAATGTATAAAAATAAGGGTAGTCTTCTTGTATATCCTCGGCAAAATTGTCAAAGCTATGCCAATGATCTACATCAATATTATGCAATGCAGCAACACAGGGAATAGAACCTGATAAAGGATAGCTCTTACCACCATATATGCGCCAAGGGTGATCAAGCCCAGCTTTAACTGACAGCGCATCAAAAATGCTACCATTTTCATAACGAAAACCATACAACCCTTCCCATAAAGCCATATGTTCAGTAGTGGGACTATCATCTAAGCCATTTGAAGACGCACCATGTACAAAAAAACGATTAGGCCAAGTAGGCCCAGGTAGAGAGGAGAACCAATGATCACAAACAGCAAACTCTTTTGCTAAAGTGTATAAGACAGGTAATTGTGTGGCGGTATCGTAGCATTTCATTACCTCGCCAAAATTACTAAGGGCTTTACCTTCACCAGAACTAGGCGAGATAACATAATCCAGTACAAATCCAGAGTTATTGATGGGGGGATAAGCGCCATGAGCACCGTAGGCATTTTTACCCTGTTCTCCAGACAATTGATAAAGAACATCGACAAACTCGTGTCCTGGACCCACTGGCATCGACCAAGCTGCTGGCTTTACTACGGGATAAGAAATATTTTCATAACTATTGCTATAAATTCTATCAAGACCCTCTATTGCCGTTAACCTACCATCTTCTGCATCCGTGCCAGTAATCGATGAAAACCCTAACATATGATCAAACGAGCGATTCTCTAACATTAAAACAAAAACATGTTTGATAACAGCGTTAGGATTTGCTGAATTTAGTGCTATGGTTTTATTCATCGGTTTAACTCACATTTGTTAAGGACTCGAAAAAATACAAATCTACATATTCTCAAATCAGTTAACAGGAGGCGGTGGTGGAGTTCCAGGGGGCGGGGGCGGAATAGAATTGTTGGGTGTTGAAGCAGGGGCTTGCGTCGGCACAAATGGTTGAGATGACGCCCCAGTAAATTGCCCTCTAACAGGCACTTGATGACCCTTTGAGTACATACATTGTATAAAAGCAGTGTCATAACGCTGTTGATCAGCATAATAACTACCATAATCAACAGAACTTGCACCAATAGCACCGCCAGCAACTAAACCACTACCTGCCCCAATGGCTGCGCCTGTACCTCCCCCTATTGCCGCACCCGTCACAGCACCCACTGCAGTGCCTACCACCGCTCCACCGACTGTATTACTGGTTGGAAATTGATTAGAGTTCACTCCGCCCACTTGTAAATAAGCATATTGTCTGCACAACGCATCATCATTACGAAATTGATCAAATGACTTGCCAGTGCCAGGTAATACCATCACCGAAGGTGAATTAGGTAAGCTTGCACAAGCAGTTAACACAATAGTTATAGAAATTGCTACGGCTTTCCGTTGAATATTCATTTTCGATCCTCTAATGATTATCTGATGGTGTGGGTGAAACTTGTTGCCAGCCTGCTGGGCATTCTTTAATGTATGGATAATATCCTGATGGCTTATTGCAATAATACCAATAACCAGCAGGATGTTGTTGAGTGACTGTAGAAGCCGCGGGTTGTTGCTGTATATAAACCGGAGGAGAAGTTGGAACGGCTACTACAGTCGGCGGATAAGCATAGTATGGATACCCATAAGGCCCATATCCGTATCCATACGGTCCATAACCATATCCCATTCCAATGCCGCCAATATAAACGCTACTGCCATAACCCCAACCATGATGATGACCTCCACCCCATCCGCCATGTGCAAACGACGTGTTACAAATAGTCATCACAAATAAAGACACTATTGCACAGCAAAAATTTCTTAATTTCATAACACGCCATCCCTTAAATAATTCAAACAACAGAGCTAAGTAGACTTCTAATATTGATATAGTAAAACTAATTATACTTTTGGTAAATATTCGGCAATATTTGTTCCTATGCCTGAAATGGTCCATGTCGTTCCTGTATCGATACTACAGTTCGCAGTATACATAATCGTATCTCCTGCTGTTATGCCAGAGCCTATAGCTTTTAAAACGATGGTTACTGTAGCAGAGGTTAAAGATAAACCAGCAGCAGTAACAGAAGTCGTATATTTACCCGTATAAGCCGTCGCTAGCGACAAGCCCATTGTTGCATTAGTAGAGGCTAGACTTAATGACCCCTCACTACAAGCCACACCAACAGCGGTTCTCGCCGGAGTAGATAAACTTATCGCTTCAACTAATTTTGCCTTGATAGTGTAATCTTGATACGCAGGGATTGATACAGCAGCCAATATGCCTATGATCGCAACAACAATCATAAGTTCAATTAAAGTGAAACCACTTGAATATTTTTTAGCGAATTGAAATAACATTGATATTTCCTTAGTGGATTGATAAAGCGTGACCAAACATTTGCTGATAACAGTCAAATAGATAGTAGAGAAGTATAGAGAGCTAAGAAAAGCCTACATATTAGTCCAATAGGAAATCGAAACTGACGCTTGAGTTATACCACACTAATCTTAAAATCAATCAATGTGTTTTTGAGCTTGAGAACTAACGAACTTAATAAGCCGACTTACACAAATATGTAATTCCAATGCCTATCAGTTATTACTTTGGCAATAAACCTCGTATCGTTATAAAAACATCGGCAAATGACTCTTTAGTCAAGCGTTTTGTCTGAACGTTATAACGACTTGTATGATATGAGTCGACTAGGATCTGACCGCTAGGTAATTGATGGTAGATATTATGAGCAAAAGGATATAAAGACTGCTTTAAGTCAAAAGCCTTTAAGACGGACAAATGCGCAATGGAACCTAAAGCTAAAATAACAGAGCCCTCTGTTAATGAATTTAGTTCTGCTTTTAAGAATTGATTACACAGATTAACTTCATCACCCGTAGGTTTGTTTTGTGGAGGTAAACATTTCACTGCATTTGTAATTCTACAGTTGTTAAGAATTAAACCATCATCCGCAGACTCTGATTTACTTTGATTACTAAAATCGAATTCGTATAAAGCTTCATAAAGTAATAATCCTGCGTAATCTTGGGTAAAGGGTCTACCTGTTGCGTTGGCACCATGTAAACCAGGTGCTAACCCTACTATTAATAACTGCGGATTATCATCACCAAAAGGCGGCACAGGACGTGCATAATAAGCCGGAAATTTTTGTTTAACTTCACACAAAAAATCCGCTAAACGCGGACATCTCCGACAATTAATATCAAAAATTTCGTTAGCAGGCATAGTCAAAACCTATTCTCTCACTGGGCGTTTATCTAACTTTCTTTGCAGAGTACGTCGATGCATATTTAAGGCTCTCGCGGCACTGGATATATTACCTTCATGTTGCATTAAAACTTTTTGTAAATGTTCCCACTCAAGACGCTTTACTGATAGTGGATTTTCACTAATTAATACCGTTGAATCACCATCATTTTTATGTAAGGCACTTACAATTTCATCTGTATTAGCTGGTTTAGTTAAATAATGCACTGCACCTAACTTGATGGCTTCTACTGCAGTTGCAATACTAGCGAATCCGGTTAACATTACTATTTGGGTATTATCATCCAAACTTATCAGTTTTTTAACTAACTCAAGGCCTGATTCATGACCAATACGTAAATCAATCACCGCATATTCAGGAATGTTTTTTTCGGCCTGAAATATGCCATCTTTTACATTATTTGCCACGATAACATCATAAGACCGCCTCTCTAAAGCAGATTTTAAAACACTACAGAATGTTTCATCATCATCGACTAATAATAGCTTAGGGTTATCTTCTTCAATAATTGTCATTAACAATCTCTGTATTTAATAAGGGTAAAGAAATCTCCACTACTGCTCCGCCTAACTCGCAATTAGACAACTTGATAATACCGCCTAAACGATTAATTGTAGAATAGGTTAAAAATAAACCAACGCCTAAACCACGCTTCTTACTGACTACCGGCTGTTTACCCCCTGATTCAACAATATCAACAGGAAATCCAACCCCAAAATCTCGTATTTTGATTATCAAAGTATTCAAATCCCAACTTGCGTGAAACTCTACACCTAAATCAGGTGGAGATGCTTCAGCCGCATTATTCAAAATATTAATCAATGAATGCGTTAGTGTCAGCTCAGCAATGATTTTGGCATCTTCAGGGACATCAGAATTTATAAAATAATTAAGCTTGGTACTCGGTTGATGTGTACGCCATTGTTGAATGACATCATCCAGATAATCAATCAACTTAATAACGCTACCCGATTCAGCCCGCATTTCTCCGGCAGAGGCCGACATCACAGACAATGCTTCCTTGCAACGCACAATTTGATCTTGAATGATGCGCATCTTTTCAAAGAGCTCTGGATAACGATGACTGGGGTATTCTTGCTCTAATTCGTGAGAAACAATAGCAATTGTGCCTAAAGGTGTACCCATATCATGAGCCGCACTTGCCGCCAAAGTGCCTAAGGCAACGACTCTTTCATCACGCAAGGAGTTCTCGCGCGCTTTTGACAAACTTCTTTCTTGAACACGTAGGGTTCTTGCTAATTCAACAACAAAGAAGGCCACCAATCCCGCACTAAATACAAAACCAAACCACATACCAAACATGTGTAAACTAAAATAACTTTTATCATTCATTTCATGGACATGCTGGAGCATTTTGTAGCTCTCCATATTGTCGATCATTAATTCAGGATCAGGAATATGAGGCTCAATAGAGGGCAAAGGAATATTAAATGCAATTAACATGGTGTACATAGAGGTGGTTAAAATCACCATATACCATGCATAAGCTTGAGGCAGCATAATCGCAGTAATAATCAAGGGTAATAGAAACACCCATGTAATAGGGTTTGAAGCGCCGCCGGTTAAGTAAAGTAAGGCAGCAATGGTCAATACATCGATACAAATCTGCGAGAAAATCTCTAATTCAGAAACCTCTTCCTCAGATTGCATGCGCATTGAGGTATAAACGTTGACCGCTCCTGCAGATAATACTACTAACCACAACTGCTGTTCTGGCAACCTAATACCTAAACCATGTATGGTTAAAAGAATCAAAATAACTTCACAAAAAATCATCAAGTTTCTTAAAATGAATAACCACTTTAGGTTTTGACGGATAGAAACTTGAGACTTAGGATTTATATGTGAAAGCATAACTAATTAACAACAGCCGAAATAGAGTTTAAGTTAATAGATTTTCTTAGTTTACTGGCATAAGACTCAGCATTATCACGTGTTTTAAAACCATTAACTTTAAGTTGATACCACAAACCGTTACTCGCTTTAAATGCAGTAACTTTAACCGGAATACCTTGAGCTATAAGTTTAGAAGATTTTTTCTTCGCTTCTATTTCATTTTTGAAAGCAACAATATTGACTGCCCACTTCACAGTCAAATTATTTTTTTTCACAGGCGCTTTTGATACATGTTTATTACTACTGCTTTCTACATCAGGTTTGGTTGCAGGCTTCAAACTAGGTTGTTTTGGTAAAGTTTGGGGCTTTTTTTTTTGCTCAGTAACAACTTTGGGAGTAGCACTTTCGACTGGCTTAACTACTTCGCCTACCACTTTATTTTCGGGTAAAGTGGGCTCTGGTGATAATTGCGACACAGGTGGGATATTCGTTGTTTTTTTCTCTTGCAAAAGTGATACATCTTCTTCAAGAATAGACGTTAACAACTGTAATTTAGAAACCTCATTTGTTAGCATGTAAACCTTTGCAGAGAGCCCAAGGACCATTAATACTAAAATAATCAATGCGATATTATAAAGTTGATGAGTAGTATTAACTTGGGTAACAGGTGGAATATAAGGTTTAAACGCAGGAATATCTTTAGCTAAAGAGGCAGAAAAATCTTTATCTTCTAATAACGCTTGTTTTATTAATAATAATGCCGCAGCATTTTCAGCTTTTTGATCTTGACTCTTTTCTTGATCAATCGGCTCTAAATCTACCCGCTCTTTTTCTATATCGACTGTTAAGTCCTCTAGCGGTAAAGCAATATCAATATCTGGAGCGTCTTCATCTAAACGCTTAGCAGCCATTAACTGATCAGGAAATGTATCAACTTCTTCGTCATCAACAGGCTCAACAGAAAACTGGTGAGCATTTTCTGCCTGTAAATCTAAATCAATATCGTCAATCGTTTGATCAATATCTATCGCCTGGAAATCAGACTCTTCATTATTAGAATTAGCATCTGAATCAACTAATATCAGATCTAAAATCTCCTCATCATCTAGATAGTTATCAATGGGGACTGGTGTAATATCGGCATCATAATTATTTAGATCTAAATTTACTAATTCAACGTCTTCATCACCTGGTAATTGTTCTGAATAACGATTATTAGGTGAGTATTTTTGTTTTTTAGTCATGTATTAACTTATAAGGTTTAGGTAAATAGTGTATGAAATTATCTAGATGTTAAAACGGTATATAATTAATTTAAGCCTATTTTAATCAGATAAATATTAATGTTCATAGTTTTTAGTGTTTATGATGATAAAATCA